>JAIMZO010000117.1 GCA_020054965.1 Spirochaeta sp.
ACTATCAACGCTCTTTCTGGGGAACCAGGAAGAGTTGTTCCATATCATACCCCTGTGCCACGGCAATAGCTTTCATGGTATCAAGCGTATCATCACTCACCACCGGGGTACGTGAAAGGAACCACAAGAAATCACGGTCATCACTGCCGACAAGTGCCCACTGGTATTCCTCATCCAACCCAAAGACAAGATAATCAGAGGGGAAAAGCCCGAAGAATCTCACTTTCAAGCGACCAGGAAAATGCTCATCAGGTCTCCAAGCGATTGCCTTGACCGATGTTACTTTTCCTTCCAGATCTCCCTTGATACCACTATTGACCACTTGGATCCTTCCATCATCCCTAAGGGAATAGTCGGCTTTTGCCCCCACCAGATTCTTTTCAAAACGGTGCTGGTATCGAGCAATCTCATACCAAGAACCGAGATAGCGATCGAGGTCAAGGGAATCAACGGTATCCAAAGGAGGATACTCTCTCGTAGTAGCACAGGAAGAGAGCATCACGAGCATAGCAAGCATAGCACCTAGGGAAAGCAAGCCTTTCCGTTTCATTCCATTACCTTCCTTGTTCCCGCTCATTACGGGATTCTTTCAACTGAGTGAGAGTCTCATCAAGCATCTCTTTCAATGCCTGATACTTTCTTCCCTGTTCACTCTTGTCGTTTGAGAGCAAGCAGGCGGCAATATGTTCAGGGACAGAGATAGCTTTCTGCTCCAGTTCCCTTCCTTTCTCCGTAAGGTGGACCATTACGGTCCGCTCATCACTGGGAAGTCTATGTCTCTCGATCATACCGGATGTTTCCAGCCTCTTCAGTAGTGGACTCATCGTCCCGGTATCCAGGCTGAGTGCAGTGCAGAGTTCCCCTACTGTACCCTCTTCATGTTCCCAGAGGTAGAGCATGGTGATGTACTGGGCATAGGTCAGTCCCAAGTGATTGAGCAGTGGTCGGTAAGCGGCCATCAGTTCCCGTTCCACGGCATAGAACCGAAAACAGAGTTGGTTTGAAAGCAACAGTTGTGGATAGGCCATCAAAGCACCTCCTCAAGCTTCGGGATAATGGAAAGGGGGGAATCTTTTGGTGCGTAACGATGTACCGTTACCCCATCCTTCTCCACCAGGAATTTGGTAAAATTCCATTTAACCGTCCCTCCAAGGGCTCCTGGAGCTTGCTTTTTCAGCCAAGTAAAGAGAGGATGAGCTTCCTTTCCATTCACCTTCACCTTACTCATGAGAGGAAAGGTCACCCCATAGTTGGTTGAGCAGAATTCCTTGATATCTGCATCACTACCCGGTTCTTGGTGTGCAAATTGGTCACAAGGAAACCCGATCACTACCAGTGACCGGTCCTTGTACTGCTGATGCAGTTTCTCGAGTTCCTCATACTGAGGGGTAAACCCACACTTGCTTGCGGTGTTCACAACCAGCAGGGTCTTCCCCTTCAGGGAGGCAAAGTCCAACTTACTCTGATCATTCTTCACGGCTTTGAAATCGTATACTGTAGCCATAGGCTTGTTTCTCCTAATTAAGTTGGGTACAATATAACAGAAGCCTATACAAATGTCAATTATTGCTTGATCTTGCCCAAAGGTTTATATTTCCTTCCTTTGCAAAGGAATCAATCCGCTTAAGTTCCTCATCACTAAAGTCCAGGTTTTCAAGGGTTGCGACATTTTCCTTGATCTGTTCAGGAGTACTGGCACCAATAAGCACACTGGTGATCTCTTTGCGTCTCATGCACCAGGCAAGCGCCATCTGTGCGAGGCTTTGCCCACGCTCCTGCGCGATTGCATTAAGTGACCTGATATTCTCAAGGTTTTCCTTGGTCAGCATCTGCTGACTAAGGGAACTGTCCTTTCTCGCAGCCCTGCTGTTCTCAGGAATTTCTCCCAAGTACTTGTCGGTCAGCATCCCTTGTGCAAGTGGAGAGAAACAGATGGCCCCTACTCCCAACTCATCCAGTGTGGAAAGCAATGAATCTTCCACCCAACGATTCAGCATTGAGTAAGATGGTTGATGAATCAAGAGCGGTACTCCCATATCCTTCAGGATTGCATGTGCCTCTCTCGTCTTTTCCGCTGAATAGGAAGAGATCCCAACATACAGGCACTTACCCATCTTATATGCGGAAGCTAGAGCTCCCATGGTCTCTTCAAGCGGAGTATCAGGATCATATCGATGACTGTAGAAGATATCGACATACTCCAGACCCATTCTCTTCAGGGAAGCATCAAGACTGCTGAGGAGGTATTTCCTGCTCCCCCACTCCCCATAGGGACCCGGCCACATCAAATACCCAGCCTTGCTTGAAATGATGAGCTCGTCACGGTGAGAGCGAAAATCCTGGGCAAGCAACTTTCCGAAATTCAGCTCGGCAGACCCCGGAGGTGGCCCATAGTTATTTGCCAGGTCAAAGTGTGTGATGCCAAGATCAAATGCAGTATGCAGCATCTTTCTTGCATTGGAGAGGGACGTCTGGTCTCCGAAGTTATGCCAGAGACCCAAGGAGATGGCCGGTAACTGTAAACCGCTCTTCCCGCAGCGGTTGTATTTCATGGATTCGTATCGTTCTGGTTTCGGTGTATACATACACTCCTCCTCATTTACCTGTCAGTATAACCGAAATGGCTATAAATCTCCATTTCTTTTGACGGATGCACTTCCTTGGCCTACACTAATGGCAGATGATCCCTTAGGAGGCTTCCATGAACAAGCGGTCAAAAGGTTTGGCTTTTCTTGTTGCATTCACTTATCTGGCAATGATTACGGTGAATGCATTGGCGAACATACTTCCCATTGGTGGCATGGGTACCGGTGAAGTTTCTGATTCCTACCCCAATCTATTTGCGCCTGCAGGAATCACATTCTCCATCTGGGGAGTCATTTATGCATTGCTCGCCTTGCATACATTCTACCAATTCAGGAAAGGAGATGAGAGCATTCAAATCATTTTCTCGGTCTCAAGCGTGATTAACATTGCATGGCTTTTCTCTTGGCATTATCAAAAAATCGGGCTTTCACTGCTCTTGATGCTGATGCTTCTTGTCTGTTTGATCAGGATCAATGACTTGATCGATCATGCATCCATGGATAGATATGCTTATTGGGCTCTCTCGGTTCCCTTCTCTGTGTACCTTGGTTGGATAACGGTAGCAACCATTGCAAACGTAACCACCTTCCTTGTCTCCATCGGTTGGTCTGGTTGGGGCATAAGCGAGATGACATGGACAGCAATTGTTCTCGCGGTAGGCGTATTGATTGCTCTCTCCTGGGCATTCCGACGGCGTGATGCAGTGTACCTGCTTACCTTGATCTGGGCATACACCGGTATCCTGATAAAGCACACATCCAGGGAAGGATTCAATGGCAAATATCCCTTGATCCTTACAGTGACAGCAATTGCAATTGCTGCGTTTGCCATCTCTTTCGGGGCATTTATCCTTCGTAGGAGGCAACCTGTTGCATGAAACAGACCAGGAAAATCAGGGCCCTTCTGGTCGCGTTGCATTGGTTGTAAAGCCTGCACTACTGGCCCCTTTTCCTGTACCACGGCATTTCTACATCATATCAGGAAAGCCGTTTTGTTGACTCGTATCATCACTGATGGTATCCATAACCAATGAGGAGGAAGTGTGCAAGGCTCATTCCTGAAGAAGAGGGGTGGCTTATCTAAGCGCTTTGTCATCATGCCGATTATTCTCATCCTGGTACTTTGTTTTGCCGCTGGCCTGAACAAGATCTCCATTGCGAGGCAATTTTACTTCCAGGAAAAAGTCAAGGAAGCTTCCCTGCTTGCAAGAGGCTATGAGAAGGCCATCGTCATTGAGGCGGAATACCAGCTGGACCAACAGCTGCGCCAGCTTGGAGATCGCATATCCATCGATACCCTCGGGTCAGGGTTTTCTTTCCTCTCCCGATTGGGTTCACTGGAAATCGACATACGGAAACGGGACAGACTGTTTGGCATGTCCCTCTCAGAACCATCGGAACGTAATCTTGTCTCTGACGTTATCTCCATGGCCCATCATCCCGGGAAGAAAGTCGCAACCGAGGGAGTGGAAACAACAGAACGGGAACAGTGGCTTGAGGATGCACCAGGTGGTTTGCTCCAAGGCTATCTTTTTAATAGGCCACTATCAGCTTCTGATGCAATTCTCCCTCTGGAACAGGAGAAGCCCCATCATGCATAACGTATTCATCCTCACCATCCTGATGTTCTTTTCCCTCGCTTCCCTACCTGCAGAGGCACTTCCTGCTCTGGACAGAGGCGTTGAGAATGCCCGCAATCCCATGCTTCTGGTAGATGGGAGAGACAACTCCATTCGCTATGCCAATCCAGCCTGCGCCGAATATTTTTCAATACCCAAGGAGAGACTCATCGGGAGGAATTTCCCGGCTCTTATAGGAAAAAGCATTCACTCTCTTACTGATTTACATGACCAAATGATTTCCCTTGAAACCGACAAGGGAAAAGAAATCTACTTCTTGGTAGGGGTGCAACAGGTCGGAGCGCCCGGATCTCCGTATTTCATGGTCATACTGCAAGATAAAAGCACTGAACAGCGGTTGCTGGTCCGTAATAGGCATATACGTTATGCCTTGATTGCAACATCATTGCTTACCATCCTCTCCCTCGTGTTTTCCTTGGTTCTCCAGTCACGTCAGAATAAACAATTACAGAAAGTAAACCAGCAACATGAGGACACCCTCTCATTGCTCAAGCAATTTCTCAACGCTGATGACCGATACAGTTATATCAAGGACGGTGAAGGTCGATTCCTGACAGTAAATGCCAACCTTTGTCGGCTTCTCTCCTGTGATGAGAGCTCCCTTCTAGGCAATCAAGTCGAAGAGGTGGCCCATCATGATCTTGCAACCTTGATGGTGGAAAATGACCGGGAAGCATTGAACGAGCTGAAGACCGTGGAGAAGGAAACGCACTGGGGAGAAAGACTTTACAAGACAACCAAATTTCCCCTCTTACTTCCGGGTGGATCCATAGGTCTTGGAGCATTTGCTGAGGATATAACTGAGCAGAGGCATCTGGAGCGAACCCTCAGGGAAAATGCACGACGTGCTTCTGCATTCTCCCATCTCCTCTCCTTATCCATCAAGAACCCTGACAACCAACTGACCAATGCTCTTGAAGAGGTATGTGCTATCAACGGAAGCAAGATTGGGGTATTGCTCATTATTGACAAGAAGACCGGTACGATAACCATGGAAGCAGCAAGAGAGGCCATGCCTCTCTATGATCTCCCTCAAAAAAAAGGAACAGTGATTCCCCATTCTGCGGCTGTATGGTATCTCCAAGAAAAAAATGATTCATCATTTTCAATCATCAATAAGCAGGTGGATGAGGAACCGATACTTTCCTGTATTTCCGGGAAGAAAGTCACGGTCAAGAACCTTCTTGTCTGTACCTGCATGGCCGGTAACACACTCTCCGGCAT
>JAIMZO010000118.1 GCA_020054965.1 Spirochaeta sp.
GATGACTCGGAGGGTACAAACCTCCTCATCGAGTGCAAGGGACCCGGCGTTGTGACCGGTGCAAACTTCGAGCGTGACCAGGTTGAGATCACCAACAAGGATCTGGTTCTTTTTACGATGATGGATGATGCCAACATCGAGATGGAAGTTCAGATAGACCTTGGTAGGGGCTATGTCCCGTCTGAAATCAACGAGAAGTATGTGGAAGAGATTGGGACCATCCCCATCGATGCCAGCTTCTCACCGGTTACCCGCGTAAAGTATTCGATTGAACCCACCCGTGTCGGCTATCGTAGTGATTATGACAAGCTTACACTGGAAATCTACACTGATGGTACGATTATTCCTCAGAATGCGCTTGCAGAGGCCGCTAAGATTGCAAAGGATTATTTCCAGATCTTTATTAACTTTGATGAAACATTGATCAACAACAATGACGAGGTTGATGAAGAGGAGGAACGCGTCCGCAAGATTCTCAACACTTCCGTTGAGGAACTTGAATTGACAGTACGCTCCAGCAACTGCCTGAAGAACGCAAACATCCGGACCATCGGCGATCTCACCAAGAAGACTGAGGAAGAGATTGCAAAAACGAGGAACTTCGGGAAGAAGAGCCTCCAGGAAATTAAGGAAAAACTGAAGGAGTGGAATCTCAGCCTTGGGATGACCGACTACAGTGTCCTGAAAACTGCAATCAAAGTACCAGGGAACAAGGAAGAAGAGAATGAAGCATAAGATTGGATTCAATGCGCTTAATAGAAGCTCTGCACACCGCAAAGCTTTGAAGCGCAACATGGTGACCAGTCTGTTCAGATATGAGCGGATTGAGACCACCAAGGCAAAAGCTCTGGAAGTACGCAAAATGGCTGAAAAAATGATCACCCGCGCTAAAGTTGACAATGTGGCCAATCGCCGCCAGATTGCACGGGACATTTATGATGAAGCAATTGTTGCAAAACTCTTCACAGAGATCGCTCCCTTGTTTGTCGAGAGGAAGGGCGGGTACACCCGTGTCCTGAAGACCGGCAATCGTCTCGGAGACGCAGCCGAGATGGTAATCCTCGAGCTGGTGGAGAAAACTTCAAAGCCCGAGAAGAAGGCTGAAAAGAAGGCCTCAAAACCAGCCAAGAAGGCTGAGAAGAAGGACAAAGAGGAGAAATAAGCCTCTATTGGGTCTCTTCATCTGTAGTGTATGCCCGTATGGGCAAAGCCGCTGTTGTAATGACAGCGGTTTTGTTTAGTCTTCTGAAAGCACAATTATCAACAATCTGTTGAACAACTTGTACTGTAAGACAAGATAATGAATGGGTTTAGCCTTGACAATTCTGACAGCCGTACGTATTATTGTACCATTATAATAGGGGGTAGTATATGAACAATATACTTTTGATCCTCCTAAGTTGTTTTATTGGTATCATCTTTGGTTGGTTAGGCCGTTGGCTGTATGCGAAATTTAAGCTTACCTCCGTTGAACAGAAAGCTATTAGGTTGAATGAGGAAGCTATAAAGGAAGCGGAAGCAAAAAGCAAAGAGCTTTTGCTTGAGACTCGGGATCAGTTGTTGAAAGAACAACAACAGCAGGAACGAGAGGCTAGAGAGAGACGGATTGAACTGCAACGTTCTGAGAGAAGACTCACGCAAAAAGAGGAAAATCTCGAGCATAAGCAGGCTGAATTGGATGCTATCAAAAAGCAATTGGGAGATTGGGAAGAAAACCTTTCCAAGAAAGAACAAGAGATTGCTGAGAAAGAAGGCAGCTTGATTACTGAACTTGAACGTATCGCTGGACTTTCCGCTGATGAAGCTAAAAATATCATCATGGAAACCATGTACAACGATGCGAGGAGAGATGCCCAGCTCATGATCAACAAGATTGAGCAGGAGGCCCAGCTCTCCGCTGACAAAAAAGCAAGGGATATCGTCGTTACCTCGATTCAAAGGTTGGCAACAGAGGTCGTCAGTGATGTAACGGTTAGTTCGGTGAATCTTCCCAGTGATGAGATGAAAGGTAGGATAATCGGTCGTGAAGGCCGCAATATCCGTACCCTGGAAACGCTCACCGGTGTGGATGTAATCATTGATGATACGCCAGAGGCTGTAGTTATTTCCTGTTTTGACCCAGTCAGGAAGGAAATTGCTCGTGCCGCGCTCGAGAGACTTGTCCAGGATGGAAGAATCCATCCTGCCCGTATCGAAGAGGTGGTGAACAAAGTATCGAAGGAAGTTGGTAGAATCATTGCAGACGAAGGTGAGAAAGTCATCTTCGATTTAGGGGTGCACAATGTGAGCCCTGAGATGATTCGAGCCCTTGGTCGGCTATACTTTAGAACCAGCTATGGGCAAAATGTGTTGAATCATTCAAAGGAAGTAGCCATACTCTCCGGCATGATCGCCAGTGAGGTCGGTGCAAATAGTGAGTTGGCACTTCGTGCTGGACTCCTGCATGACATTGGAAAAGGAGCTGAGACTGAGAGTGACGCAAACCACGCTGAAATGGGTGCGGAAATGGCAAAACGACTTGGGGAGGATCCCAAGATTGTAAATGCCATCCTTGCTCACCACAACGATACAGAACCGCAGACCCTGGAAGCAGTAATTGTCCAGATAGCCGATGCTATCAGTGCAGCACGGCCAGGAGCAAGACGGGAGACGCTCGATAATTATATCAAGCGTCTTGAGTCACTTGAACACATCGCTGAGAGTTTTGAAGGCGTGGATAAGGCATATGCCATCCAAGCCGGTAGAGAACTCAGGATTCTGGTTAATAATGACCAGGTGAACGACGATGGGGCTAAGGAAATTGCCAAGGGCATCGCCAGTCGTATCGAAGCTGAACTGAGGTATCCGGGCAGAATCAAGGTGACCATCATCCGTGAGATGAGGGTTGTCGAGTACGCTAGGTAGGTTGTTTGTGTCTGATACTAAAACAATGGTAGTCCTGCTTTTGGGCGATGTCTGTGGACAGCCCGGGAGCAGGGCTCTCTTTCTTGGATTACATACATTGGTCAAGGATTATCGAGCTGACATGGTTGTCGTGAATGGCGAGAATGCAGCCGGTGGTTTTGGCCTGAATGTTGATTTGATGAACCAATTCTTCTCACTTGGGGTGAATGTGATCACCAGTGGGAACCATATCTGGCAGCAGGATGACCTAAGGCCATTACTGGATAGCGAGAAACGTTTGCTTCGTCCTGCCAACTATCCCCCTGCAGCACCTGGGCATGGTTCTGTAGTCGTTGAGGTCAAGGGTCATAAGGTTGGCGTCCTCAACCTGCAAGGGAGGCAGTCCCTGCCATCCATTGATTGTCCTTTCCGGGTTGGTGCTGACCAAGTGGCAAAGTTGCGAAAGCAGACTCCCCTTATCTTTGTAGATTTCCATGCAGAGAACCCTGAGGAGAAAGAAGCCCTGGCGCTCTATCTTGATGGCAAAGTGAGTGCGGTGGTTGGGACACATACCCACGTACAGACAGCTGATGAGAAGATTCTTCCCCATAAGACTGCCTACATTACGGATCTAGGTTTTTGCGGCCCGTCTGAGAGTGTTATCGGCTCGAAGCCTGATATTTCGATTGCAAGGCAACTTACCCAAATGCCGCTACGCAGCGAGATTGCTGATACCGCACCGGTCATCCAGGGGGTATGCATTACCCTGGATACTGCCAGTGGACAGGCGCTCAGTATCGAACGATTTACGAGGTTGTACGATATTTGATGAAAGAGAGGAAGGTAGCCCTGCTGCAGGCCCTCTGCCAGCAGCATGATGAGTACACCAAGGACCAACTCACTGCATACATCGTCTGTCGTAATGTATTGGTGGATGGGGTGCTGTCCACTGATCCCAAGCAGTTGGTGTCCTCTCATGCAACCTTTTCTTTTACCTTTGATACCTATGTCTCCCGTGGTGGTTACAAGCTTGAGCATGCCCTCGATACGTTTTCCCTGGATGTAAGCGGATTGGTGATGCTTGATGCGGGGTCTTCCACTGGAGGCTTCACTGATTGCCTGCTCAAGCGTGGGGCTGCCTTGGTGCATAGTGTGGATGTAGGGTACAACCAGCTTGATTGGAAACTCCGCACCAATGAGCAAGTGCAGGTACATGAACGGCAGAACATCATGGCCTTGGAGGACTTGGATCCTCCTTGCGATGCTGCTGTATGCGATCTTTCCTTCCGTTCCATCGCTGGAGCCGCAAGCCATATCCTTTCACTCTGCAACAATACCTGGTTGGTCTCTCTGATCAAGCCGCAGTTTGAAGTGCCAAAGGGCTTGGCGGATTTCAACGGGGTTGTTGAGGAGCCTGAGGTGCTTTTGGATGTTATGCTCAGAGTGTTTGATTTGCTTGAAGAGGATGGGGTAGGCATACACAAACTTACCAAAAGTCCACTCAAGGGTCACAAGGGTAATGTTGAATTCCTTGCATTCCTGAAAACAGAGGCCGGAATGGATAAGAATTCCTTTGCATCGCGAGTAAAGGCTCTATTGTCCTAACGGTACTCCCTCAACCAGCATAACCAGATCCTTGACCTGGCTGAATGCCAGAGCAGTGGTTTTCATCTGTTCTGTAGCTTTCTCAATATCCAAGCTATCCAAGAAGTCCTTACTTACATCAACAAAAAGAATCTTGTTTGACAGCGTTACTCCGATGAGGGAGGTTTTTGGGTGAATATAGCTCACCAATCCTAAGCTGAGAACCTCTCTCGTAGGTCCCTTGAGCAGTGCCTCATAACTGTCATGGTATTGGCTTCCTCCCATTCGTTTGGTCTGGAGGGAAACCAGTTGCTGCTTTCCACTGGCTGTGACGAATGCGACCTGTACTGTCCTGTCTTGAGTCGAGAGAAGGGGGCTGTTCTCCCCTTGCCGGGCATACTGGAGAACACCACTGGAAACGACTGCTTCGCGAACCCTTGGATAGCCAAGGACGAAAACACCAAGGGTGAAAAGGAGCCATGCCAGCAGTATAAACAGGGGAGGGATAGTGCGTCTTGGTTTGGGAGTTTTATCCATTTCCATGGGAGTCATTCTACCAGAACTGTAGGAGGGTTTCCAGCTTTACATCTGACCATAAAGTCCGTATAGTACATTACATATGAGGATATACAAGGGTATAGCGGCTTCAGAGGGGCTCGCAAAGGGCAAGGCGTTGGTGCATCGTAACGCCGCAAGTGCTGCAGAAAAACGGCATATCCTTGCAGATGACGTGGCAGCAGAGCTTGAGAAATTCAGGGGAGCTGTCAATACGGCGAGAGCACATCTGCAAGAACACAACACCGGCGAGATTTCCAAAGAATCGAAGGATATCCTTGAGACCCACTTGATGATGCTTGATGATCCCGAGTATATCGGGCAGATCGAGGCATATATCACGACCAACTTGGTGTGTAGCCAATGGGCCATCGATTCTGTAACGAATGAGATGGTACGCCTGCTCGGGCAATCCACGGATGAGTTGCTGCGTGAACGAGC
>JAIMZO010000119.1 GCA_020054965.1 Spirochaeta sp.
CCTTCAATAACCTAGACCAGCTCATCAGCCGATTAACTCTGCAAGGTCATCCTCTACGGATGAGATTCAGGCAATCCCGAAGTTCTCAACCAATACGCTGGCTACATTCGGTGAAAGGAATGCAGGCAATGTAGGCCCGAGGTGGATGTTCTTCACACCAAGGTAAAGCAAGGCAAGCAGTACGATGACAGCTTTCTGCTCATACCAGGCAATGTTGTAGGCGATGGGAAGATCATTGATGTCATCCAAGCCAAAGACTTCCTTCAACTTCAAGGCAATGAGTGCCAAGGAGTAGGAGTCGTTGCACTGACCGGCATCAAGGACGCGGGGGATTCCACCGATATCACCAAGGTTCAGCTTATTATAGCGATACTTTGCACAACCTGCGGTCAGGATTACCGTATCCTTGGGCAGATTCTTTGCAAATTCAGTGTAATAATCCCTGCTCTTTGAGCGGCCATCACAACCACCCATGACCACGAACTTCTTGATCGCACCACTCTTCACGGCTTCAACTACCTGGTCAGCAAGAGCAAAGACCTGCTCATGGGCAAATCCACCGATGATCTCTCCTGACTCAATCTCAGTTGGGGCAGGACAGGTCTTGGCAAGTTCAATGATCTCACTGAAGTCCTTCTTATCCCCAATGCCACCTTCAATATGCTTGCAGCCCGGGAAACCGGTTGCTCCGGTGGTATAGAGGCGGCTCTTGTATGATTCGGCTGGAGGTACGATACAGTTGGTGGTCATCAAGATGGGACCGTTGAAGGATTCAAACTCCTTCTTCTGCATCCACCATGCGTTACCATAGTTGCCATAGAAGTTAGGATACTTCTTGAATGCGGGATAGTAGTGGGCTGGGAGCATCTCAGAGTGGGTGTATACATCAACACCAGTCCCCTGGGTCTGTTCAAGCAACATCTCGAGGTCCCTGAGGTCGTGACCGCTGATAAGGATGCCAGGGTTCTTGCCAACACCAATCTTTACCTTTGTCATTTCGGGATTGCCATATGCGCCGGTATTTGCCCCATCGAGCAGTGCCATGCCTGCAACACCCCATTCCCCTGTCTTCAGGGTAAGGGCAACAAGCTCATCGACACTCTTCTCTTCAAGCAGGTCATTCAGGGCACTCTGGATAAAGGCATCAAGCTCTTCATTTTCCTTGATCAGGTTGTTTGCATGCTCGGTATAAGCGCTCACTCCCTTTAGGCCATAGGTGATCAACTCCTTCAGGGAGCGGACATCTTCATTACTTTCAGCAAGTACGCCAACAGTCTTGGAAAACTCTTCATAGGAAGCAGTATCGGTATTCTCATACAGAGCGGCTTCACTCAAACCTTCCTTATTGGAAAGCTCTTTGAGCAAACCCTTCTTTGCCTCGATGGTAAGGAGAATTCTCTCGGTCAACTTCTCATCGTCAAAGTTTGCATTGGTGATGGTGGTAAACAGATTGTAGGTGACAATATGGTTGACATCCTTACTGACCGGCTGGTTTTCCCCGCGGAGTCTGGTTGCAACCTGGCTCAAGCCCTTTGTTACATAGATCAAAAGATCCTGCAGGTTTGCTGTCTCTGGCTGCTTGCCACATACCCCTACTTGTGTACATCCGAAATTTCGTGCTGTTTCCTGACATTGGAAACAGAACATCTTGTTGTCCATTTGATTTCTCCTTATACAGTTAAAAGCTGACTACCAGAAACATCTTGAAACGTTCTGGAGCATATATTGCATGCGGTAGATCACTCGGCATCAGAATTGAATCCCCTTTGCCCAGTTTGAACTCCTGACCATCAATGGTCACCAGTCCTTCTCCGTCCAGGGCAATGACCAGAGCATCCCCGCTGCTTGCGTGGGTGCTGATTTCCTCCCCTTTCTCGAAGGCAAAGAGGGTAAGGCTGTGATGTTTGTCCTGTGCAAGGGTCTTGCTCACGACCTGTCCTTCCTGATAGGTAACCTGGTCTGCAAAACTCATCACTTCGGATGGTTTGAAATTCTTGATCATCGCAGTCACAACTCCTTCATTGATTCATACTATGTCTCTGATTGCATACATCGTATACAAGCTACGTTGTGCTGTATGTTGGAAATCCAACATTCATGGCTTTTTTCTCAATCTTGAGTTTCAGGCAGAAAACTCCTATACTCAGCTTCATGAAATGCTGGAGGACCCACTCTTGGGAATCATAGAATTGCTCATGCTCTCTGTAGGCCTCGCTATGGATGCGTTTGCTGTATCCTTATGCAAAGGACTCAGGATGCGTAGAATCAATTGGCCCCAAGGAATCCTCATCGCATTCTCCTTCGGGTTCTTCCAAGCGGGAATGCCGCTCATAGGATGGTCGCTTGGTCATCAGTTTGAACGTTTCATTACACCGGTAGACCATTGGATTGCGTTCATCCTCCTCTCCCTCGTAGGAGCAAAGATGCTCTATGATTCCATTACAGAAGACCCCACCTGCCCCGTGGAAACAGTGGATCATATTGATCTCAAAGAGCTTCTGCTCCTATCCGTTGCAACCAGTATCGATGCCTTGGCAGTTGGGATCACCCTCGCATTCCTGAACACCGATATCATCCTCTCCACCTCCTTGATCGGCATTGTCACATTTTTCCTCTCACTGCTTGCCGTCATCATCGGAAACCATTTTGGTAATCGCCTGCAGAGCAAGGCGGGGATTCTGGGAGGGATTGTGCTTATCCTCATCGGAGGGAAAATCCTATTCTCCCACCTTGGCATCATCGGTTTCTAGGTTCTCATGTTTCCCATCGTCAGAGGGCTCCCCTCTCTTGACCTGACCCATCAGGAAGAATGCAATCAGCATGGAAACTGACCCATAGAGGAATATTGCCCTGAATCCGAACAAGTCAATAAAGGCTCCGGTAATCGGGGGACTGATGATCGACGCGAGCTGGCTGAAGAAATAGTATAGGCCAGTATAAATACCCACCGTCTGATAGGTAGACATCTGCCAGAGCATCGGGAAACTGTTGGTAACCACAGACACCCAAAATATTCCAAAGCCGAACAGCAGGGCCCAGAAGGTATATTGACGGAATGCATCACTCATCCCACTGGTCAGTGGATCATGCAGGAAGACTCCCACCAGCAGTACAACCAGGATAGCCAAGGAGAGACGGATCGTTTTCTTTCTTCCTACCCGGTGTGCAACAATTCCTGAAGGAATGGCGAAGAGGGCGTATGCAATGCCAACCATGCCGGCAGCCAGACTTGCGGTGCCACTGCTGGTTCTCAGGATATCCTTTGAGTACAGGCCGACAAAGGGAAGGATCCCCTGATACCCCATGAACCAGAACAGTAATGAGAGCAGAATAAAGAGTGCACTCTTGTCCTGCTCCTTGAAAATGACCTTCAGGGAGTGAAGGATTGGTTCCTTTTTTTCGCTTTGCTCAGACGCTGTTGCCTTTCTCTCCTTTACAAAGAAGAAGAGAAGCAGTACGGCGATGATGACAAGAACAGAGGAGATGGGGAATGCAAGGATTTCAGTGGTGGGACCACGCCCGGGAAGATTGATCGGGATATCCATCAGCCGTGCAAGACCGACTGTTCCTACGATGGTGGCAATGCCTCCCATGGTATTGATTACACCGTTGGCTTCGCTGCGGAGATTTCCGGGTATCATATCAGGCATGAGTGCGACGACAGGTCCCCTGACCGCCTGTTTGAACAGGTTGAGAATGAACACCAGCAGGATAAGCAGCCAGAGACTGTTCAATGCCGAGAAGGGTATCAGGCCAAAGGCAACCGCTGTAACGGGGAGACAGATGACGATAAACGGCATCCTTCGCCCAATCCTCGTATGGGTCCTATCGCTGATGGCACTGAAGATAGGAATCAGGAATATGGCCAGAATATTATCAAAGGTCATGATCGACCCGATCAGGGCCTTGGATTCTACAAAACGGGCGAGAAAGATAGGGACGTAGGTATCATAGAGAGGGTCCATCAGTCCCATGGTAAAAAATCCAAGACCGATCAGAAAGGTGGTGGTGTAGTACCCTTTCAACCCTTTTTTTTGTGCTTTGGCCATCGAAATACTCCTTGTTACGCTCCAATTGCAATAAGTGTACCATACATTTTCAAAAGGGCGGTAGGCTTTCCTTGGCTCTGGACGAAATAGCGCGTTTACGGTACACCATGCTCATGCAAACACGTGATGATATGGCAGTAGTCACTACAAAAGAAGCACTACAGAAATACTTCTCCCTTACAGAGGATGAGATAGCCTTTGATGAACACCTGGGATGTTCTCTCCCTATGAAGATACCTACCTACTTCCTCTCCCTGATCAACACAGAAGATCCAGATGATCCGCTCCGGCGCCAGGTGGTTCCCACAAGAGAGGAGCAGATTTTCGAGCCCAAGGGAACCACAGATCCCTTGGAGGAAGTCAGGTACAGCGTTCAAGACCGACTCATTCACCGGTATAAGAGCAGGGTTGCCTTCCTGACCACCGATATCTGCCCTCTGTATTGCAGGCACTGTTTCCGTCGCCGTTTCACGGGGACTTTCCAAGGGCCTGCCAGTGAAACCCAGATCAGTGAGGCAGCAACCTATGTCGCAAACCACAAGGAAGTGACAGAAATACTCTTTACCGGGGGTGATGTACTCACCCTCTCTGATTCCCGTTTACAGTCCATGATAGAAGCATTCAGATGCAAGCGCCCCGACCTTGTAATCCGACTCTGCACAAGGATGCCAGCCTCCTATCCTGCAAGGATCACAGACTCCCTGATCACCATGCTGAAGCAATTTACGAGTGCCCCATTCTACCTCATGTGCCAGTTCAATCATCCGAGGGAACTCACCCATCAGGCAATTGAAGCGATAGACCGCTTTGTTGATGCGGGTATCCCTGCAATGAATCAGACAGTATTGCTTCGAGGGGTAAATGATGATGTAGAGGTGCTTGTTGAGCTTTGCAATCGCTTGGTTTCCAACAGGATCAAACCCTATTACCTCTTTCAGGGAGACCTCGTGGAAGGAACCGCTCACTTTCGCGTACCCATCGAGAAGGGACTTCACATCGAAGAGCAACTGAGACAG
This sequence comes from Spirochaeta sp., assembly GCA_020054965.1. The sequence goes on from JAIMZO010000119.1 coordinate 5,066, forward strand.
CGTCTCTCAGGCCTTGCCATGCCGGTGTATGCAATAGATCTCCCTGAAGGTGGTGGAAAGGTCCCTCTGGGCAGGAACTATCTACTGGGGAAAAATGAACAAGGTGAATGGATGTTCAGAAATGCAGAGGGAGTAATCAGGACCTATCCTGATCCAATCAGAGAGGAGCTATCCGGTCAAGGACATCCTGAATAGCTTTTTTGCGGATATCCTGACGCTGTGATTCATACACCTCCGGCTCCATGAACACCACTTCTTCCTTCTCTTCAAAGGAAGGAACAAGAATGGGCTCTTCTCCCGCTTTAAGAGGAATAGCTGGTTCTACCTCTTCAGGTTCCATAAACTGTGCAATTGCTTCTACCTTTTCAGGCTCT
>JAIMZO010000120.1 GCA_020054965.1 Spirochaeta sp.
AGATTGCGTTGCCCATACTCTTGCCCATCTTTGCATTCCCGTCCAGTCCAGCCAGTCTGCCAACTGTACTGAGCTTTGCCTGGGGTTCAACAATACTGGTTCCATACATATCGTTGAACTTCCTGACAATCTTACGGGCAAGCTCAATATGCGGGACCTGGTCTTCCCCTACCGGTACCAAATCTGCGTTGCAGAAGGTGATGTCGGCAGTCTGGCTGACAGGATATCCCAGGAAACCATAGGTAAGGTCAGCATACCCATAGTTCTTTGCCTCTGTCTTGATCGTGGGATTATGACGGAGTTGGTTTACCGTTACAATCATTGAATAGAAGACCGTCAGTTCGGCAATGGAAGTGATCTGTGACTGTTGTACCAAGGTGGCTTTCCCAGGATCCAATCCCACAGAGAGGTTGTCGATTGCCACATCATAGATACTGCTGTTGATCAACTGAGGATCTTCAAAATGGGTGGTAAGAGCCTGCACATCAGCAAGGAGAATGAATGTCTCATAGGTATGCTGCAACTCAACCCGACTCTTGAGAGAGCCTACATAGTGACCGAGGTGCAGTTTACCTGTTGTCCTGTCACCAGTTAGGATTCGTTTCTGTTTCGTTTCCAAAAGACTACTCCTTCTCGTCTACCTGCTCAACTTCAGCCGGTTGCCCGTCGTGTTCAGCATGGTATGAAGAGGGCTTGTTCACCCGCCTCATGGTATGTTCCATATTACAGGCAGGACAGACTGCAGGAGGCTCATGCTTGTCCAGGGACTGGACCAATTCAACCCGTGCCTTGCAAAGCTGGCACTCATATTCATACGTAGGCATAATGTGGTATCTCCTCGTATGGGTTTACAGCAGACCACTCAAGCTCTGCTTGAGATTGTTCATCTGCTCTTCACCCAAATCCATATGTTTGATCGTAACTAGATCATCTTCAATCAGGAACATCTTCATCAAGTCGGCTATCTTGAAGGGAATCTTCTCCCTCTTCAGCCGAGCCAGGTATCCAGTTCTTACCATCTGGGACAGTGTAGTGGCAAGTTTGGGGGTATCCATCGTGATATAGGCATCCAGGCTATACCCCCCATCCTCTTTCTGGTTTATCAGTAAAAGCATCACCTTTGCCTGGGTAATCACCGTACCAGGCAATTCCAGGCCAAGATCAAAAAAAGTCTCAGGCTCCAACGAATAGACCGCGATATTTGAGGAAGCCATATCATTTGCCGTGGGCAAATCGATCAACTTCCGCTCAGCATCGTAAAGCTCATACACCTCTGGGTACTCCGTATTGGTGAAGAGTATCTTGTCATTGTTGGGAGCATAGATGCTCAACTCCCCTTCCTTCTGCTGGAAGTACGTCAGATCATCCTGGGCATACTGCCTCTTGAGCTCCCTGGAATACATCATGGAAGTGTTTGCCAGCCACTTGGGATAGTCACCCTCGACCACCCCATAGGCATCCAATTCCTCAACTTCCAACGGGTACGTATCCAATCTTGGGGAAAGTGAGAGAGAGATTCGCTCGGCTCGATTAGCAAACTCCTGCATATCGGCAAAAACGCTTCTAATGAGTTCGCTCTCCTTCTGGGCATCCACGGTTACAACAATGACACCACTGTCCGCCATTCCCTGGAAATCAAAATAGGGAACCTCCTTCCGTGCCGTTGTGGCACAGGAAGAGAGGAAGAGCACCAAAAGAAACCCGATAGGAACCAGCCTGGCAAAATGTTTCATCACGCTCAATCCTTCTCTACTTGCAACCTCACTATATGGTCATTGCAATCGATACCTTCCCCTGTAAGTCTACCAAAGCGCAGGGTATTGGACAACGTCTCCTTGGCAATGGTTTGTCCGTGCTGGTCAAAGACCCGCTGGATCACCTCATCACCATCATATGTCAGCACAATCCGGTCAGATACGGCAAACCCACTCTCCTTTCTGAGGTTCTGCACAGAACGAATGATATCACGTGCAATCCCCTCATCGGCGAGTTCCTGGGTAACCTTGGTATCGAAGCCTACGGTAAGTGACCCATCATTAAGTACCTTTACACCTTCCATTTCAGTCCTCTGGACAATGATCTCATCCTTGGAAATTGAAATCTCGCCATTGCTGTAGGAAAGTGTGTACGGCGTACCATCAAGGATAGAGGCAATCTGAGCACCGTCGAAATCAGCAATCTTGGCTGCAACTTCCTTCATATCCTTGCCGAGGGATTTCCCCAGGACCTTGAAGTTGGCCTTTGCACTATATTCCACAAGGGAAGACTCATCTGATTGCAGATGCACTTCCTTGACATTCAGTTCCTCTGCAATGATCGACTCCATGCTTGCCAGAATTTCCCGTTCATTCTCTTCCCGGTCTACGAGGAAAAGCTTCTGCAGAGGCTGACGAATCTTCAGGTTGTTGGACGCTCTCAGTGAACGACCCATGGCAATGGCCTTCTGGGTCAGGGACATCTGGCTTTCCAGGGTCCAATCCCTCTGGCTTTCATCATAGTCAGGATACATGCAGAGATGCACACTCTGCGCCATATCCCCCCGTTTCAAGTTCTGGTATATCTCCTCACTTGTAAACGGGATGATCGGGGCTACAACCTTGATGAAGGTCATCAGGACCTTGTAGAGGGTATCATACGCCTGTTTTTTATCCGTATCGTTCTCACCCTTCCAGAAACGCCTTCGGCTTCGACGGATGTACCAATTGTTCAAGTCATCAATGAACGGAACAAAGGATGCACACGCCTTCTGGATGTCATAGGCATCAAAAGAATCTGTGGCAGTCTGCACGAATCGTTGGGTTGCACTGATAATCCAGCGGTCCATCGGGTTCGTAAGATCCTCAAAGGCTGTTTCAGATGGTTCATACCCATCAATATTCGCGTAGGTCACGAAGAATGAGTAGGCATTCCAGAGAGGGATGATCAGGGTCTTGAGAACTTCCTTGACAGATTCCTCACTGAACTTCAGATCCTCTGCACGGACAACAGCACTATTCATCAAGGCAAAACGCAGACTATCTGCACCGTAGGCGTTTACAATCTCCATCGGATCGGTATAGTTGCGTTCACTCTTGCTCATCTTCTTCCCGTCGGCTGTCAGGACAATGCCGTTGGTGATGCAGTGGGTAAACGCTGGTTTCTCCCAGAGTCCTGCTGCAATAACCGTCAAGGTATAGAACCAACCACGAGTCTGGTCCAAGCCTTCACAGATGAAGTCAGCGGGGAAATTATTTTCAAAATACTCTTTATTTTCAAATGGGTAGTGTTGCTGGGCATAGGGCATGGAACCAGACTCAAACCAGCAGTCAAGGACATCGCCGATGCGGCGCATGGTACCCTTGCCGTCAGGACTTGGCCAGGTCAGATCATCAACATAATGCTTATGCAGATCCTCAACCTTCTGTCCACACTTGGCTTCCAGCTCCTCCCTGCTTCCGATTACCTCTAGATAGTCACTGCCATCGCACTTCCAAACCGGGATCGGATTCCCCCAGAACCGGTTCCTGCTGATTGCCCAGTCACGCGCTCCTTCAAGCCATTTACCGAATCGGCCATACTTGAGATGCTCGGGCATCCAGTAGATATGTTCATTGGCATCAAGCATATGCTGCTTGATCTTCTGGATATCTACAAACCAGCAACTCATGGCACGGTAGATCAACGGCTTCTTGGTTCGGTAACAGAAAGGATACGAGTGGAGGTAGTTCTCCCGTTTCACCAGGAGCTCATGCTCCTTCAGATAAGAGATGATATCCTTATCGGTGTCCTTGACGAAACGACCGGAGAAGTCCGGTACCTCATCGGTAAAACGGCACTCCAAATCAACAGGGCAAACAACAGGAATGTCTGTTCCTTTGAGTACCTGATAGTCATCTTCACCGAAACCGGGGGCTGTATGGACAATACCACAACCATCTTCGGTGGTTACATAATCACCCAACACACAGACAAAAGCGCCCTGCTCCTTGAGATCTGCAAAGTATGGGAACAGGGGTTTATAACGCATACCTTCATAGAAGGTACCCTTCTGCTCATCAACAATCTCATAGGTATCCTTGTCCTTGTAGTAATGACCGAGGCGTGCTTTACCCAGGATGTAGTAATTCCCATCACTCTTATCCTTGACCTTCACATAGTCAATGTCCGGGCCGAAAGCAAGCGCAAGGTTGCTTGGAAGCGTCCATGGTGTAGTCGTCCAAGCAAGGAAATAAGTCTTCTCCTGCCCATCAGCTGCGAATCGAACGGTTACGGCCTGATCCACGACATCCTGGTAGCCTCCCAAGTTAACCTCGAAATTGGAAAGAGGACTTGCCAAGGCTGGGCTGTATGGAAGGATATTGTACCCCTCATAGATGTAGCCCTTCTCAAAGAGTGTCTTGAATACCCACCAGATGGACTCCATATAGTTGGTATCCATGGTGCGATAGCCATGCTCCCAGTCAACCCAACGTCCCATGCGATTAATCGTCTGTTTCCACTCTTCTGTGTATCGCAAGACGATTGAGCGGCATTGCTCATTGAACTTGGCCACACCATATTCGGTAATCGCGGAGTGCCCGCTGATGCCCAGCGTCTTCTCCATCTCATACTCAACGGGTAGCCCATGACAGTCCCAACCGAAACCACGCCTGACCCGTTTACCTTTCATGGTCTGATACCGGGGAATGGCATCCTTTATGGTTCCTGGAACCAGATGCCCAAAATGGGGAAGCCCGGTCGCAAACGGAGGTCCGTCGTAGAAAACGTATTCATTCTCTTCAGACCGCGTTTCGATTGATTTCTTGAAAATATCCTCTTTCTCCCAGAAAGAGAGAACGTTCTCTTCCATCGCAGGAAAATCCACTTTGGTGGTTACTGGACGAAACATACACACTCCTTCAACTTGCCCTTATCGGGTTATCACATCGATGTCATTCTATTCAGAATACGTGTTCATGACAACCTTTGTGACTGGTTTTTCCGTTGACCTTCTTCCGTGGTCGCGATACTGTCTTGGTATGCAGCAATTCCCGATTCCATCTGTGATCCAGAGGTTCTCACAACAGTTCAGGCAAGCAGGCTTCAACCTTTATATTGTAGGGGGTGCCGTCCGTGACCATCTGTTGGGTATCGACAACGAGGACTTCGATTTTACCACCGATGCAAAACCAGAGGAGGTCATGCGTCTCTTCAAGGCTGTCATCCCCACCGGCATTGACCATGGCACGGTCACGGTGCGTTACGAGAAACACAGCTTCGAGGTAACCACCTTCCGCAGTGAAGGTTCCTACCAGGACGGAAGGCACCCCAACAGTGTGACCTTTATCACGAATCTTGAAGAGGACCTGAAAAGACGGGACTTTACCATCAATGCCTTCGCGGTTGACTTGAATGATGGCAAGATCATCGATCTTTGTGGCGGAAAGGAAGAT
>JAIMZO010000121.1 GCA_020054965.1 Spirochaeta sp.
CTTCCGATCTTCTTTTACGCGGAATCGTTCATCCAGGTAGGCTGGTTTATTTGCATAGAGTTTGATTTCAGGATAGTACATGATCGTGGAAGGGTGAAGCACACCAGGTACAATGGTATCCAGGTTTTTCATTGCTTTCCAGATAGCGCGAAGGATTTTCGCAGGAATTGCAAGGGAGATATCCCCAGGACAACAGGTTTTCAGCGTAGGCTCAAAGTCATAGAGGTCACCGCTGAAGCTTGCTTCCTTGCTCCTTGAACCGAGGCGGAAATCACCAACCCGTTGCATCAGGGGTTGTCCACCACCCATAAGAGCGGCCTGCAGTCCAAGGTTCTCTGCAAAGGCTTGTCCACTGGCAAGAGGGGCGGTAAACCGTACTGTTTTCAGGATTGCGAAGTTTACCAAGCCATTGTCATGCTTGCTGTCTGGGGCAAAGGCATGCCCATTCACTGAATACCACTGGTCGCCTCTGTTTGTCGCATACCGCTCACGTACCACATGGGCGTTCCCGCTGTTGGTGCAGAATGTACGCACTTTCTCAGGGAAATAGAACTTCGGGTCATAGTAATCCCGCACGATGGGATAGTGCTCAATTCTGGTCTCAACCCGTACCCCGATGTCGACGATATTGTCGATATATTGGACGCCGAGCGTGCGCATCAGGTCCTGAAGGAAATGGAAGCCTTTTCTGCCCGGTGCTATCAGCAAACGCTTGTAACCAATCTCGCGTTTCTCGGTAATGATGAACTGTTTCTCGGCATTCACCGTTTCCATTGCCTCTCCAAGAGCAAGGTGAATGCCCAAAGCTTCAAGACGAGCAAGCAATTCCGTGATAAGCTTGAGTCCGCCATCAGTGCCGAGATGTGTCTGTCTGATTTCCAGCAGTGAACAGCCTAGTCTCTCTGCTCGCTTCTGGTAGATGTCGATGTTCTGTTTCTCAAGAAATGATGGTTTGAGAAAGTCGATAACCTGTTTCAGGTAGTGTTCGGCAGCTTCTTCGCTCCAGTATTCAACAGGAAACCCGATTGGGTAGGTGAAATTCATCTTGCAGTCATTGCGCATACCGCCGGTAGACACCTTTTCCCGATCAAGTATTAATATCTTCAGATCAGGCCGTTTTTCACGCAGCGTAAAGGCTGCACCCATTCCTGCCGGTCCGCTTCCTACGATGACAACATCATATCGGTCCATGAAGTACCCTCCCAGTTGTGATAGGAAAGGTTCCCCTTTCCAACCAATTATCCCCATTCTCTCCGCTTTGCTCAAGCCCTTCTGAGTATAGGAAGCCTTGCACAGAGCACAGATTCGTGGTAATAAACCTATGTAGGAAGGATTGGAGAGAGAGGGAGAAACTATGTATATCAGTGCCAAGGAAGCCGCGAAGAAGTGGGGAATCAGTGAGAGGCGGGTGAGAATTCTCTGTGCAGAGGGAAGGGTGGATGGTGTACTCCGTTCCTCCTGGGCCTGGAATATTCCCAGCGATGCCCCCAAGCCTGGGGATGGAAGACAGCTGAGGCATATGAAGAACCTCGATCTGCGTATTGGCATGATGGACTTCTCCAAACTTGAACAGGCACGGTTGGCACTGCTATCACAAGATGATAGGGAACAATTCTTGCGTTCCTATAAACATCTGGCGACACGCTTCGTACTCGCCTCCTTTGCTGCAGAAGATTTGGAGCTGGATCCCCAAGATCTAGCCGTACTCTTCAACCATTGCTTTGTTCCCACCTTGCAATTCGATACCCAGGTACTTGCATTGAACATGAGAACCATCATGATGAGGATGCTCCATCAGTATGGACTTGGTCCTGTCAAGGGAAAGAGCCGGCCGTTGATGAGTGAGCAGCGGCTATTACAGCTTTATCAGATGCTGATGCAAGGATTGGACAGCGAAGGGGAGGTCACTTATCGCACCGATAGTGTCATCGACCAGAACAGGAGTGTAACGGTCCTCCAGCAGATGGAGACACTGTTTGTGCAGTGGGACCGGGATTGGACTGAGCTCCATCCTGTGGTTAGGGCAATCTTTCTCTATGGGGAATTGATCAGGATCAAGCCCTTTGGTATGTATGATGGGTTGCTTGCTTCCCTTGCTTTTGCCCAGGAACTGCTCAATGGTGGATTTCCCCCGGCTTTGGTGGAGGAGGAACATGAAGATGAGTTCAAGGCGGCCATGATCCTTACCAGGAGCAGGGGAAACTACCAGAATGTGCTCAGGATGATAGAACAGGTAGTATTGCGTGAGTGCAAGAGTTTGCAGGGTGAGGCATGAATCACTATCACCTGAGGAATGCCCAAATCATTGATGGATCCGATTCCGCACCTTTTCTGGGCGATCTTCTTGTGGGATCAGATAGGATACAGGCGATACTTCCCCCACTCTCCCCGGTGAGGGAGGGATACACCGTAATTGACTGTACTGGCAAGGTCCTCTGCCCCGGATTCATTGATATGCATGGACATAGTGATCTTGAAGTACTGAGGAATCCTCCGATGCAACCCAAGATTGGACAGGGGATTACCACTGAGGTTGCCGGAAACTGCGGTATCGGGGTATTCCCCTGCCAGAGGGGAAGTGTCTTTTTAAGGGAACTCTGTGGGGATGTCCTGGGAGCATATCCAGAGGCCGGATGGGAATCATTCAATTCCTACCGGCAGCAGTGGAGAAGTGGAACCAACATGGCATTCCTGCAGGCCCACAGCACCCTGAGAAGGGCGAGTATGAAGGGAAATGTAAACCGGAGCGCAACCGATACGGAAATTCTCACGATGTGCAACCTTCTCAGGGAGAGCTTGGAAGCAGGCTGTCTTGGAATGTCCACAGGCTTGTACTACGCGCCTTGTATATTCGCTGAAGAGAAGGAGCTGCTTGCCCTCCTAAAGGTAGTTGCTGAGTACAAGGGACTCTTTGCAGTACATATGCGTTGTGAAGGAAGTGATATTCTTGATTCCCTCAAGGAAGTGCTCTCTCTCGCGGAGCGAACCGGAGTGAGGCTGGAGATCAGCCACCTTAAGGTGATCGGGAGAAAGAACCAGCACCTTGTGGATGAGGTGCTCTCCATGATCGACCATGCAAGGGAGGGCGCTCTGGATGTACAGTTTGACCAGTATCCCTACCACTTTGGTTCAACAAGCCTGTTCAGTCTCCTCCCTCCTTCCTATCTACGCTTGCCCCGCGAGGAGCTGCAGCCCCTCCTGAAGGATGCTTCAGTCCGGATGAAAATACGGAGGGAAATGGACCATCCACAGGAATGGGACTCCATCGCTGAACTTTGCGGATGGGACCAGGTGAGTATCCTAAGTCTGGAAGGTAACAGGCAGTATGAGATGATGAGCCTGAGTGACATAGCCAGGGAGCAGGGTAGTGACCCGTACGAAGTTTTCTTTGACATTCTCCAGGAAGCAAAGGGAACTGCACTGATGATGGATGTTACCCAAAGTGAGGAGTCTCTCAAGAAAATCCTCTCTCATCCTCTCATGTGTTTTGGTACGGATGCCCTCTATGCCGGCGCTCTGAGTCATCCACGGTCCTATCAGAGTACGCTCCACCTGCTTGATAGATATGGAAAACAAGAAGCAGTACTGCCTCTCCAATCCCTTATTGCAAGAATGACCGGCAATCCTGCAAACCGACTGGGGTTACAGGATAGGGGATTCATAAAAACCGGCTACAAAGCAGACTTGGTGCTCCTCGATTGGCAGCACCTTGCCGAACACAATGACATAAAACATCCCGAGATAACCGGGCCCGGTATTTCTTTGGTGATGGTAAACGGGGTGGTGGCCTATCAGGAGGGGACGTATTTTGAGAGTACCAGCGGTTCTCTCCTGCTCTACTCGTAGCGGTTGAGAAATTTCTGAGTCCTCAGGTTTTTGGGGTTATTGAACAACTCTTCAGGATTGCCTTCTTCAACGATAAGTCCATCATCCATGAAGATGATACGGTCGGAGATATCCCTTGCAAAGGCCATCTCATGGGTTACCACAATCATGGTCATCTTCTCTTTCGCCAAGTCCTTGATAACACGGAGAATTTCCCCGGTCAGTTCAGGGTCGAGTGCACTGGTGGGTTCATCAAAGCAAAGTACCGTCGGGTTGAGCGCCAAGGCGCGAGCGATGGAAACCCGCTGTTGCTGTCCACCGGAGAGTTGGTTGGGGTAAGCCTTCTCTTTCTCTTCCAATCCCATTTTCTTGAGAAGATCGCGACCAACCTTCTCAGCTTCCTGCTTGTCCCGTTTCAAAACATGCATCTGGGGCTCTGTAATGTTTCTCATTACACTCATATGGGGGAAGAGATTGAAATTTTGGAATACAAGGCCAAGATTAAGTCTCACCGAGCGAAGCGTTTGCTTGTCAGCATAGGAGACAACGCCATCCTTGGTTGATGTGACCATGGTCTGTCCACATACAGTGATGGTTCCCCCGTCAACAGGTTCAAGTTGTGTAAGGCAACGCAGCAACGTGCTCTTCCCGCTACCGGAAGGCCCAATGATGGAAAGGACCTCTCCCTCGTTCAGGGTGAACGAGATTCCCTTGAGTACCCCAAGGCCATCGAATGATTTCTGTAGGTTTTCTACGGTTATGATTTCCATCTTCCTCTCCTAGCGGTAGTAGTTGAGCTTTCTCTCAAGCAGGTCGAATGAACGGGAGACTACCGCATTCATCAGGAAGTAAAACACTCCGGCAATGAAGATGGGCATGGTCGAGAACTCCCGTGCTGAGGCGTTCTGGGCAACCCTGAAAAGTTCAGCTACCCCGATCGTCTGGGCAAGGGCAGTATCTTTTACCAGGGTGATCACCTCGTTTCCCATTGCAGGGATAATGCGTTTGACCACCTGAGGGGCAATCACATGGGTGAATGTGTGGGCCTTCGAGAAGCCAAGCACCAAGGATGCCTCATACTGCCCGACGGGGATCGATTGGATTCCCCCACGGTAAATCTCAGCAAAATACGCTGCATAGTTGATGGTATAGCCTACAATAACAGCAGTGAAACGGTCATACGAGGAGCCGAAGATGTAGTAGGGGGCAAAATAAACAAACAAGAGCTGGAGGATCAAGGGAGTGCCCCGCATGATCATGATGTACACATTTACCACGTTCGAGATGATCGGGTTTTTCGACATCCTGCCTTTTGCAACCAACATACCCAGGGGGAGGGAGAATAGCAGGGTAAGGCCGAATATCTTCAAACTGGTCATCGTGGCAACCAGCATCTGCATTAAGAGGTTTCCCATTGGTGTCTCCTAGAGATAAGGTGTTGAAAAAAGAAAACGGGGAGCCAAGCTCCCCGTAATCATAACGATTTCGTTATTTTCCTACAACCGTAATATCACTACCGAACCAATCGGTGGAGATTTTTGCAAGTGTACCGTCTGCGGCCATTGCCTCAAGCTGTTGCCATACTGCGTCTGCAAGCTT
>JAIMZO010000122.1 GCA_020054965.1 Spirochaeta sp.
GATACGTTGTACTTTCTTTATCTCTCTGATACCATCATGTCCTGCAATGAGGATCGTGCCAGCAGTTGGTTTTGCCAAGCCGGTAAGCATATTGATGGTGGTGGTTTTACCAGCACCGTTAGGGCCAAGGAATCCAAATATTTCACCCTGTTCAACAAAGAAATCGATTCCTTTGACTGCTTTGAAATCTCCGAAATGCTTTTGCAATTGTGTTACTTCAAGAATGTGCATTCTATGCTCCCTTACTGACATGTATGACACGTTTGGTTCTTGTGTTTGCAATCTTTTTCTTGATGGGGTGTTGCTGCCAATGCATAACAGACTTCTCCTAATTGTGAGATGACACCTCTGTCTACCAGATAGTGGGTGTAATATCCACGTTTTTCTGGCTGTACAATTCCAGCAAGCGTTAGAATTTTCAAGTGTTGGGAAACTGCAGATTCACTAATCTGCAACTCTCTAGCGAGAGCTGTGCCACAGTATTCATGTTGCAACAAGAGAAAAAAGATTGAAAAACGGGTTGAATCTCCCAAGGCTTTAAATTGCTTGACATATTGGTCCACATACTGCTCCCTAAATTAATTAAGTAAACACTTAATTAAACAGTAAACACATCTGTCGGGTCTGTCAACTCTTTGTGCATTGAAAGAGCCTTCATATCCATGCCTCTTGCAGAAGTGAAACTGCTTTTGGTATTTCCTCTAGGTCCAATGTTGCAAATCCCATCAAGAGCGTTGCCTGCTTTATCTCCCGAGGAGGCTCTGAATAGTAACGGGTAATCCCATATATTTTTACCTGATGGTCACCAGCCCTTTTTACCAGGGTGTTTTCATCCATTCCATTATGGACGTACAACAGCAGGTGCAATCCCGCTGAATCTCCGGCAATCTCTACAAAGGGGAGGAGTCTGTTGATACAGGAGACCAGAAGCTCCCGCTTTTGACGATAGAGATTACGCATCTTGTTCAGGTGCCGCTCAAAATGTCCCTTCTCGAGAAATGCATGCAAGACCTTCTGTTCAATGAGTGGAACAGGGCAGTAGTAGAAGCTGAGATATGCTTCATACCGTTCCATGAGTGCCTCAGGAAGAACCATATAGCTGATCCTTAGTGCGGGGGAGAGTGATTTGCTGAAAGCTCCTAGGTAGATGACCTTGCCTTGGCCATCGAGGCCTTGCAAGGAAGGGATTGGTTTTCCACTGTAGCGAAACTCACTGTCATAATCGTCTTCCAGGATATATCGTCCGGATTGTTCGTTTGCCCACTGCAGGAGTTGCAGTCGCCGTGTGACCGGCATGATACGGCCGGTAGGGAATTGATGGCTTGGTGTGATGGAGAGTATATCTGCTCCACTGGCATAGAGTGCTTCCAGGGCAACACCTTGTTCATCCAAGGGCAGTGAAACATATTGTACGCGATTGCTCTTGAACAACAATGTAAGTTTCTCATACCCGGGGTTCTCAATAGCATAGACAGTCTTTTCATCCAAGAGCTGGATGAGCAGTTGCATCAGGAACTCCGTACCACTGCTGATGATGATTTGGTGTTCACCACAATGAACCCCTCGGCTTGACTGCAGATAGTGTGCGATGCTGGAACGCAGAGCAAGCAATCCCTTTGGGTCACTGATCGTGAGCAACTCCTTATCGCGTGAGCTGATGATCTGGTTGCTCAACCTTCTCCAGAGTGAGAATGGGAACTGCTTATGGTCTACTCCTTGATGGGAGAAGGTATACAGATAGGACGGTGTTTTTACTGTATCAACGACAGGCGTACGCTCATCTGGTCCGAGTACGAGTATGCCGCTGAGGTCGGCTACATAGTAGCCACTCTTCTCCCTTGTCTGGAGGTAGCCTTCGTCAACAAGTTGGTTGTACGCTGCCTGCACTGTGTTGATGCTGCATTGGAGATTTTCTGCAAGCCTGCGCTTGGAAGGGAGTTTGTCATCTCGGCTGAAGGTCCCCTTGATAAGCTCTTCCTTGAGATACCGGTAGAGCTGCTCTGTCAGTGTTTCAGGAGCATTGTCCTGTAGCTGTAGATTGATCCTGTACATATTCCTCCATAATCTGGTACCATAAAAAATTCATAAACTGGAACTTTTTATACTATCAGATACCACCTATACTAGGGCAGAACAATGAATAGCACAATGGTGGGAGGTACAATATGAGTGAACGAAGTGGGTTGAATAGGAATCTTGCTCAGATGCTCAAGGGAGGGGTGATCATGGATGTCACCTCTTCAGAGCAAGCCAAAATTGCTGAGGATGCAGGAGCTTGTGCCGTGATGGCATTGGAGAGAATCCCTGCCGATATCCGTGCAGCCGGGGGAGTTTCGCGTATGAGTGACCCAATCCTGATCCAACAGATCCAGGAAGCGGTTTCCATCCCGGTTATGGCAAAGGTGCGTATAGGTCATATCGTTGAGGCACAGATTCTTGAAGCCTTGGAGATTGATTTTATTGATGAGAGTGAAGTCCTCTCCCCAGCCGATGACCTCTATCATATCGACAAGCAACAATTCTCCGTCCCCTTTGTCTGTGGGGCACGTGACTTGGGGGAAGCTCTTCGTAGGATAGGCGAGGGCGCGAGTATGATCAGGACCAAGGGGGAACCCGGGACAGGGGATATCATCCAGGCTGTTCGACATATGCGCTTGATCCAGCAACAGATGAGGAAGGTCCAATCCATGCGCGAGGATGAGCTGTTTGAGGAAGCAAAGCTTCTTCAGGTTCCCTACGATCTATTGCGTATTGTGTTTGAGAGCGGAAAGCTTCCGGTAGTCAACTTTGCTGCCGGTGGGGTAGCTACTCCCGCCGATGCCGCACTGATGATGCAACTTGGAGCGGAAGGAGTGTTTGTGGGTTCGGGTATCTTCAAGTCTGGAGACCCGAAGAAACGGGCAAATGCCATTGTAAAGGCCGTTACGAATTATCAGGATCCCAAGATATTGGCTGAGCTTTCAATGAATCTGGGAGAAGCCATGATTGGTATCAACGAACAGGAAATTGCACTTCTTATGGCTGAGCGTGGCGTATGAGAGTAGGTGTTTTAGCACTGCAGGGAGGGTTTGCAGAGCATGTTCACGCATTGAACAAGCTGGGGGTCTCTTCCCTTGAGATTCGTAGCACGCAAGATCTACAGACTCCGTTTGATGCCTTGATCCTGCCAGGTGGGGAAAGTACCGTCATGGGTAGACTGCTCAGGGAGCTTGATCTCTACTACCCCCTCAAGGATTTGATCTCTCAGGGAATGCCGGTATGGGGGACCTGTGCCGGCATGATACTGCTTGCGAGAGAATTGGAGGGAGATGCCGATACCCATCTGGCGCTCATGCCCATCACGGTCCAGAGGAATGCATTCGGTCGGCAGCTTGGGAGTTTTTCCTCCCTTGGAATGTTTGAGGGTATTGGTGAAATTCCCATGACGTTTATCCGTGCCCCGGTTATTCTGGAGGCAGACAAGAATGTGCACAAGTTAGCAAAGTATGATGGCTTCAGCGTTGCAGCAAGATATGATACGATGCTGGCCACTGCGTTTCATCCGGAATTGACGAATGATACTCGGGTCCTCCAGTATTTTCTGGGGATGACAAGCTGCAGACACTAATGGCTGATCTTCTAGGGGGCAGGGTGCATGGAACTGGTAGTGATGGAGTTTTTCTTACTGATTGTGGTTGTTTCCATCGTATTAAACCAGAAAGGCACCTCTTCACTATTCATCTATTACAAAGTGGATGCTGTAGGAGTGGCAGGTGCTTATATTGGATACCTTGTCCTTGCCCTGCTCATCCATGTGCATATACTTGGTCTTTTCCCGTTCCCGCCAGCCATTGCCCGATTGATGACAATTCTCCATATTGTCTCCATCCCACTGTTTGTATTCATCTGGATGAACAGTATTGAAAAACGGATTCTTTCAAAAAGGAGCTATTCAGTACTCTTCCCTGTACAGAGAGCCTTGCTTGTGTTGTTCTGTATCGCTTCCTTTGTTGATCTATTCCTGAATCGATTGTTTGTTTTCTCCCCAGAGCTGCTGATAATCGGAGGTTCTGGGATACCACTCATGCTTGGTCCCAGCACGCGCTTTGTTCTGGTAGAGCCCTATACCGCCTTGGTACGATGAAAGCATTTCGAATGGCAGGTACAGGACATCATGGTGCTTATTGCACTGTTCCTGTCGTTCGCCTTGGTCTTGTTTGAGGTGTTTCGGCAACCCCATATGCTCTCCCTCAGCAGCGCTTTCATGATGTTGCTCAGTCTGCTCTCCTGGCAAAGGAGGGAGTTGCTGTTGGATTGGTTGACCAGGATCCCAAATAATCAGGCATTTATGGAAGTACTCAAACAAGGTATTGCCTCTCATCAGCACAGGACCATCCTACTTCTGGATATCGAGAATTTTCGCCTGATCAACGAACGTTATGGGGAAGATGGGGGTGATGCAATCCTGCGCTCCTTTGCTGATTTTCTGAAAACCACCTACGAGCAAGCTGAGATTTTCCGTATTGGGGGCAACCGCTTTATTCTGATGTTCCCCTGGTTGTCACACAATGAGCTGGTTCGGGAAGTAAATTTGATCAAGGGGAAGACTGCAAAAGGATGTACCATCGGGAAGATGCAAGTCTCCTTTCATGTGAATATCGCGATTGTGGAAATTCCCTTGCAGAAGAATACGGTTGATGAGGTTCTTGAGTCTCTCTCCTTTACCATGACAGAGGTCAAGGAAAAACGGAGGCAGCCGGTCATCATCTTCAACCAGAAGCTCATCGGGGTGCGTCAGAGAAGACTTGATATCCTTTCAATTCTCCGAAAGGCGTTGTTGGAGCAAGACATGATACAGGTCTACTTCCAGCCGATCATGGATGTAGATGACAACAAGCCAATTGCTGCAGAGGCCTTGATGCGATTGCAGGATGAGCGGATGGGAATCATATCACCTGGGGAGTTCATTCCCCTTGCAGAACAAGCCGGTCTGATAAGCAAGTATACGGAAATCATGCTGCAGAAGGTATGTACCTTCCTCCTGGCACATCCCAGTGTGCAGGAGCGCCTGAGCCATGTTTCTATAAATATCGTTGCTGAGGATCTTGCAGTAGGAGATATTGCTTGTAGGTTGCTGGATATTTTAAGCCAGGGGGGAATCGATGCGAAGAAGATAGGGTTTGAGGTGACAGAGTCAATGGTGCTTTCAAGCGATCCAGTTGTGACAAAGTCATGGCAAGCGCTACGAAATATGGACGGTCTTGGAACTGGTTATGCCAACCTTGAGCCATTGGTCAAACCTCACCTTTGAGGTGGTGAAGATTGACCGAAGTGTCATTTCAAATACCACAAACAGCCATGAGTTGCTTTCCCTTATTGCAGACGATGCAAGGGCAGACGACTAGCAGGAAGCGAGCCAGTCGGTGATGCGAGTGCGGA
>JAIMZO010000123.1 GCA_020054965.1 Spirochaeta sp.
CGTCTTCCTTTGCCAATCGTTCAACACGCTCCTTGGTAAGTGAAGAGCCTTCGCTATAGTTGATACGTATTGTGTTCCCTGCAACCATACGGAGGCCTTCGAGGACCGTTGTGTAGCGGGAAGATGTCCCATGGTAGTTGCCCCAAAGGACTTTTCTGTTGTCAGCATTCGGTCCGATGACTGCAATGCTTCTTGTGTTTTCCCGGTTGAGGGGAAGTATTGATTCATTCTTGAGCAGGACCAAGGAGCGGCGGGAAGATTCAAGGGCAAGCTCTGCATGCTCCTCACTATCGATGTCCTTTAGGCCTAGGTTGTCGTATGGAGTTTGTTCATCAAACATTCCCAGACGGAAGCGAGTGTTGAATACCCTCTGAGTAGCGGTCCTGATCTCCTCCATGGTGACATACCCTTTCTGGAAAGCCTTCTCAAGACTGCGATAGGAACATCCGCAATTCAGGTCACAGCCACTATGCAATGCAAGAGCTGCCGATTCCTCTTCGTTTTTGGTGACCTTATGGTTGAGATGGAAATCCCTAATCGCCCAGCAGTCAGAGATATACATCCCCTTGAATCCCCATGTTTCGCGCAAGAGCTGTTTGATAAGAGTCGGGCTTCCGCAGCAGGGTTCCCCATTGAGAGCGCTGTAGGCACCCATGACTGCATCGACCCCAGCTTCCTGGACGGCTGCCTTGAACGCTGGAAGATACGTTTCATTGAGGTCCTTTTTGCTTACCACCGCGTTGAAGGAGTGCCTTTCCGGTTCTGGCCCGCTATGGGCGGCCAGATGTTTTACGCAACTTGCCGTCTTGAGGATGTCTTCTGAGCCTTGCAAGCCTTGTATGAAGGAGACTGCCAAGCGGGAAGTCAGGTATGGATCTTCACCAAATGTTTCCTGCCCACGCCCCCATCTAGGGTCGCGGAATATATTGATATTGGGAGACCAGACGGTCAGTCCCTTGTAGATATCATGATCATGTTCTCTGTTATAGAGATTATACTTTGCCCGTTGTTCTGTGGAGATAACCTGTGCAATAGAGAGAATCAGTTCAGGGTCAAAGAGAGCAGCGAGGGCGATGGCTTGGGGGAATACGGTGGCTGTTCCGCTTCGAGCGGCCCCATGAAGTCCTTCGTTCCACCAGTTGTAAGCAGGAATCCCCAGGCGAGGAATTGCTGGAGCATCATGCCTGAGTTGGCTTATCATTTCTGGTACGGTCATCTGTTGTACAAGTGTCTGTGCAGTATCAGTCATGGTGTTCTCGCTGGGGGAGTCCGAAAGAATCGGTTTCCAGAGGTGCCTGGAAACCGATATGCAACGATAATACGCGTAGATTAACGAGCTGCGTTCAGTTCCTCAAGAATGGTTGGGCCATTGATCGAGTTCCAGAAGTTCTCGTATTCGGCCAAGCCCTCTTCAAGAGAGACGGTACCTACGATAATCTTGGTTGCAATTGACTCACGGGTGCTCTTGATGGAAGGAGCTACGCGGTCATAAGCAACAGAGACGCCCACCGGTACATCAGCAGCATGATTCGGGCCAAGATTGGCCTGCATTGCTTTGATGTGCTCGATTTGCTTGGGCAAGCCCTGCTCAAGAGCAGGAGTGAGCTTGAAGGGCAGATTCTCGATATCGATGTCAACAAAGGAGTCACTGAGGTAGTTCAAGGTGTATTTGTAACCGCTGTTGGCAGCTTTTGGAGTGGCTTTAATCTGTCCATCTGCGTCGAGGGTGAAGTGCTTGCCTTCAAGACCAATACCGAAGAATGCAGGATACACTTCAGGGTCGGTTACGATGGTCTCAAGAACACGAACAACAGCCTCTGGGTTCTTGGTCTTGGAGGAAACAACAAATGCGGTCTGAGTTGCTTCATTCAAGCTTCCACCATACCCCTCAGGACCAACAATCTTGTAGACCAGGTGCATCTCGGTGTACTTGTTTGCAGCAGTGGTGTTCTGTACATAGTTGATGTAGTTGGTAACATAGTCGATTGAGCTAGCTGCCTGGGCAGTATAGGTCTTCTCTCTCATGCCACTGTTCTCGGTTGTGATGAACTCCTGGTTGAGAACGCCATCCTTATAGAGCTGGCGGAGGTAGGTAAGGGCATTCTTCATCTCTTCAGTCTGGAAACCATCGATGAACTGGCCATCCTTCTCATAGACACCACCCCATGCGCCGAATGAGTTGTAGAAGAACTGGAAGTTATCGACCCATTTGGGGAAGTTGAAGGGGATAATCCCACTACCAACAAACTTACCCATTTCGCGGCGGAACTCTTCAGCGGTCGGGGTTGAGCTGAGTTCAACTCCGTACTGCTCCATCAAGTCCTTTCTGATGAAGATGGCCTTGCTCTTGGGGTAGTTGTACGGTACAAAGTAGGTCTTTCCATCAATCTGCAGGTCCTTGAACAGGGAAGGGTCGAGCTGGCTGAGTGCCGGGCTGTTCTTGATGTAATCAGTCAGATCAAGAATCTGCTCACGGGCAACCATGGTAGGGATCTTGGTCATTGCCTGGGCAACGACAAACAAATCGGGTACATCCCCACTGTTTATCAGTGTAGCAAGCTTGTCGGTATACGAGGCAAGTGGTGGAATGATCGGTTCGATGATGGTGTCAGTCTTTGACTCGATCAAGTCAGTAATGGCTCCCTGCAGCTCAGGGTCGGTACTCAAACCATAGGTATTGTCTGCAGTGGCAAGGGTGATGGTAGCTTTTCCCTCACTCTGGCTGTCCTTCTGTCCTGCTGCGCTTACGAATGCAAGACAGAGGACCAATGCTACGAGGGTCAGCAAGAAACGCTTGGTGTGCAACATAGGAATCCTCCTTAAGGTGATAAGACCAAAAACATTCGGCCTCTTTGTAGCAAAGTATATGAGTCATTTTTTATCCAGTCGTTAGCATAAAGAGAAAAATAGTTATCCTTTTTCGTATGTACGGTCTTGTTTAACAAGAGCCTCCTCTCCTAGAATGAGCAAAGACAATAAACAGAGAGAGGTTCCTGATGTATGTAAGAATTACATCCTCCGGTCGGTTCTACTACAAACAGGGGGAGGGAAAGGCTGAACACTACCATGTGAGCGATTACCAAGTCCAGCTGGTATACGCAGGAACCGCCACAAACTGGTTCGATGGGAAGGCCTATGCATTGGAAGCAGGTGATATTGTGTTCTGCAAGCAAGGCCGTCGCCATGCTTTCCAAGCTACCAGCAAGGAAGGGGTGAAGATGCTGGAGGTGAAGTTTGCTGCCTCAGACCCTCATGTGGATGAGGTGTTGCTTGGTATTGAGACCAAGTTTCGCGACCGGGAGAACCAGATCTACAGCTTGCTCAGTAGGATTGTGCTGGAAGGACAGCGTAAGGCGTTGCACTACCGTGCGATGTCCTCTGCCTTGCTGATGGAGTGCTTGCTCTCTATGAACCGATTATGCCTCGAACACTCTCTGCCCATTTATGAATCGAGTCCCATCCACCAGCTGAGGGAGAGTTCACTCTCCGGTAAGTCTGAGCTCTTGAACATGGTTGACAAGTACATCGATGCACATCTTGACCACTCTTTCAGTGTCCATGAGATGGCCCAGAGTTGTGGGTATAACCAGGATTATCTCTATAGGGTGATCAAGAAGCAGACAGGATTATCTGCGATCAAGTACATAAATCTGATGAAGTTTGAGAAAGCCCTGTTCTTGATCCAGAATACGGAACAGACGCTGAGTGAGATTGGTTTTAGCCTAGGGTTTGAGAATCTGCAGTACTTTTCCCGGTTTTTCAAGCAACATGGAGGCATTGCTCCCTCTGAGTATATATCCAAGGTACGACTCACAACCCGTACTGATTACTAATCTACGAAAAAAGACAAATTCTCTTCTTATTCTGCCAACGACAAGGCCCTGTATAGGGCGTATACTTCTGTGCAAACAGGAGTCATGGCATGAAGAAAAAACGATATGCACAGGTGGGAACCGGAGGACGGGCCCGCATGTTCTACGAGGCAATCGCCACCCGATACCAAGATTCAAGCGAGTTGGTCGCTTTTTGTGATATGAGCCAGAAGAGGATGGATTACTCAAATACCATCCTTAAGGACCAATGTGGGCACCCTCCGGTGCCGACCTACAAGAGTGATCAATTCACCCAGATGGTCAAGGAACAGAGGCCCGATGTAATCATCGTAACCTCAGTGGACAGGACCCATGACCAGTACATCATCAAGGCGATGGAGTTGGGTTGTGACGTTATCAGTGAGAAGCCCATTACCACAGACAGCGAAAAAGCACAGGCAATAATTGACGCCCAGAAGCAGTATGGCAAGACAATCAGGGTGACCTTCAACTATCGCTACGCTCCCCATCATTCGAAGATCAGGGAGTTGATTGCGAGCGGGACCATTGGAAAAGTCTTTTCCGTACATTTTGAATGGTTGCTTAACACCCAGCATGGGGCAGATTACTACAGGCGTTGGCATAGAAACAAACAGAACAGCGGAGGCTTATTGGTACACAAGAGTACCCATCACTTCGACCTGGTCAATTTTTGGTTGGGCACCCAGCCAAAGACCGTCTTTGCGTATGGGGATTTGAACTTCTATGGGCAGGCAGCTGCAGAGAAGCGGGGTGTAACGCAGTTCTACTACCGCTGTCATGGAAGTGAGGTGGCCAAGCATGACCCCTTTGCCATCGACCTGGAAAGCAACCCCACGCTCAAGGGGCTCTATCTGGATGCTGAAGAGGAGAGCGGTTATATCCGTGACCGCTCCGTCTTCTCCGATGATATCAGCATCGAGGACACCATGGCTGCCCTTGTTCGTTACAAGAGCGGGGCAATGCTCTCATACTCCTTGAATACCTACCTTCCTTGGGAGGGGTTCAATGTGGCGATCAACGGCTCGAAGGGGAGAATTGAATACACCGCGCTGGAGAAGCCCTACATCAATGCAGGGGGGAAACAGTGCGACGAAGGGGCTACGGTCTATCATAAGGTCAGGGTCTGTCCCTTGCTCGATACTCCCTATGAAGTTGAGGTCGAGACCCGGGAAGGAGGGCACGGTGGGGGAGACCCTGCCATGCTGGATGATATTTTCCTGGAGAGCCCTCCTCATGACCCCCTTTCCAGGAGTGCGGACCACAGGGATGGTATCCGCTCGATTCTTACCGGTATTGCAGCAAACAAGTCAATCGCCAGTGGGCTTCCTGTTGATGTAGATGCCCTGCTTCATTGGTAAATTAGGAGATTCAAGTGAACGATATACTACTGTTCGAAGAGGATTTCTCTTCTTTCCCACTCGGCCCCTTCCCCTACGACAGAGAACATTCTGCCATGGGGGAATATCACTACTACCCAGATGAAGGGTATCGGGGTGTATGGCACGACCCTGTTGCCAACTATA
>JAIMZO010000124.1 GCA_020054965.1 Spirochaeta sp.
ATGCTCTTGAAACCTTCAAGATACATCTGGTAGACCAGCGTCTGTGTTGAACGGAACGGCCCCCCTTCGGTGAGGATGAGCACAGGGGAAGAAATAAGCATGGCATCCTTGATATTGGTGATCAAAACGAATACCACGGTTGGGCCGATCAGAGGAAAAATAAGGTAGCGAAAAGTCTGAAAAGGAGAAGCACCTTCAATCTGGGCTACCTCGATCAAATCCTTGGGGACATTACGGAGAGCGGCATGGAACAACAAGAAGTTGAACCCAAAATCAAGGTATACTCCAGCGATGACCAAGAGAGCCATTGCAGCTTTGGGATTGCTGAACCATTGGATACTGGTTCCAAGCAAATGATTCACAATACCAAGAGAGGGATTGAAGATCATCTTGAAAATCATCATGGATGAGGAGAGCCCGACTGCAAGGGGAAGGAAGAAAAATACCTGGTTCAAGGTAGCGAGCTTTCCTTTTCTGTTTGCAAGTAGGGCTGCAGAAAGGCAGAGAAACATATTTGCTGGGACAAAAAAAAGCGTAAACCGGAGTGTGTTGGACAAGCTGTCCTGGAAGGATTGACTGGCGAAGAGCCGGGTATAGTATTCCAGCCCAACAAACTTGAGTCTCTCTCCCATGATTGATACGGTATGAAAACTATTGAGGATGGTTACAAGAAAAGGACGATAGCTGAAAACCATCGCCAAGATCAAAGCTGGGAGTATGAGTAAGTAAGGCCGAGCCTTGTATGTCCATCGTCTCTTCATGAATATACGTTCCTTTGACGATACTACCCCCTTTTGGGAGGGAGGGACAAGGTTGAAAAAGGTGTAAATGCTGTATTTGGAACGAAATAGTTTACGTTGACAACCTCTACGTCAAGTTTTTGCATGCAATACTTGACGCACTGATCGCCTTGGTTAAGTTTATTCAGTGGTATGGGCATAAGGCCAGAAATACCAATCAGTGAGGTAAGAAAAACCGGCTAGAAACGTTTGGTTACCCCAACGAGTATCTGGAAATCATCGGTATACCCGCTTGCACTTCCACTCGGTCGGTCATATGTCCTTCTTCCAATCCAATTGACCTGACCAAATAATTCCAGGTTTGGAATATCGGTATAGTAGGTACCACCAAGGCCGACGATCAAACGCTCTGTGATATTATCCCCTGAGGGCGAGGGACCTGAAATGTTAGGATCATTATCATTATTTGTTGTATCATTCTCATCCTCAGCCTCATGATGGGCAGCAAGGTAGTCCAGCTTTCCTTGGCGGTGGATGGTGAGTGAGGAGGTGATGTTCACCTTCCCAGGAAGGAGATAGTCCAATCTTGCTTGGTAGACCTTGCTGTCAGAACCCCAGCTGTACCCCAAGTAGTCGATGATGACAGGACGCAAATGAGCCTGGTTCTTGATCAAATCTCTTGCTACAAGGAAATCTACGTGATGTCTTAGATACATCGCAGGGTCAGTAGATGCTGCTTCAAGACCGAATGTAAAATACCCCTTTTGGGCATCCCATGAGTATGAGCCAGAAACCAGGAACGCCAGAGCGTTTGCAGTAGCAGCTCCCTCGCTTGATAATTGGAACTGGTCAAGCGCAAACTGGCCATGGAATGCGAGCCCAGGGAGGGGAGTGATGTCAGCTTCGAGACTGGCGATTGAGTTTACCTGTTCAACGTGAAAGAGGTTGTGGTAGATATAGGTTGGGTCGATATATTGCAGGCTGAGCCCATCCTGGTTTGCCATTACATTCTCACTGATGGAGATTCGAGCCCACACCGCTGGGTTGAACTCAAAGCGGTGGGCGAGGAAGATACGCGGGCTTTTCCCTGTCTGGCTTACATCAGGAAAGAAGAGGTAGAGCAGTTGTGCCTTAAACGTTTCATTGAAGAAGGACGCAGTAAGTCCGGTATGATTGGAGATATGATCCCCTACTACCAGGTTGCCACTCTCTCCCGCTCCCCAGGAGTAGGCCCCGCGACCCAAGCTGATAGCCCACCAGGGACCTGCATAGGTCATCTGTGAGTGGCGGGGGAAGTCTGGCTCAAGAGGGGATCCGAAGAGTGGAAGGTTGCTGCTGAATGTTCTTCTGTAGAGGGTCGCATCAGGAACAAGGAAAGCATCATCTTGGTCAAGAATAGCCCCAATCCCCCAATCAGGTAGATCATTATTTACAGGGTCTACACCCTCAATATATGCCCCGACTCCTGCCTGCAGGGAGGTCTCGAAGAGGAAGGAGGAGGAGAACTGCATGGAAAGGGTAAGGTCGAGGAAGGGTTTCCTTTCATCATAGCTGTAGATCCAGTCATCATAGGAGGTGAAATCCTGGTCATTGGTATGGACGTATGATTCAAGATTAATGGTAGGTGGTAGGGGAAATACGATACGAGAAGGTCTCATCTACTTGGTGAAATGAGTTTCCTTCCATTCTCTGGTATGCTGTATCCCATAGGTCCTGATAGGGGGTGTCTTCCTCGATTGCATCAAGGATTGCTAGTGCCTCATAAGTGTTCCATGGACGACTCGTGGAGGGAAGTGCACGGCCAGAAAGCTGGTAGAGTAAATCAATCTCCTCATAGATGGGGGAGGAGAGAGGAATCTGGGCAGGGGATACCGCAGCCAAGGGGAATATTCCTATACATACAAGAATCATCAGTACTGCAATACGATATTTCATGAATCACACCTTCCATACTATTCTCTTCCTCTACTGTAGAACATGGGTGGTAAAAAGAAAAGCAAGGAAAGAAACATTCCTGCCGTGAAATAGTGAATACCCACTTCCCAGAAAGGAAAAATTATCTGAAGATATGGGTATGGAAATACCAGCCGCTATTAAGAAAGCTTGTGATACATTTTCCAGACAATATGTAGCCTTGGAAGAATATTTCGACGATTATATCATGGATAATGAATCCACTCTGAAGCTTGTAAAATCGTTTATTGACTCCCTGATTGAACTGGTTTCTGATGCAGAAGCATATGTGGAAGCCCTGGCTACCCAGTATGCTGATGCTCTGATACTTACAAACCCGAAAGCTATCAGTCGCATACGTTCTGCGAATGTTGATACACTCTCCAGTGAGTTGCTTGATACGCTCACTGCATGGGAAGAAAACCCCGGATTTTTCTGTTTCTTCACCATACAGGAACGTATCTGCAAGGATTTCTTTGCGATTGAGGATTGCATTACCGGTAACACCTACAAGCTCTATAGCCCAAGTTTGCAGGATCTACAGGAAAAACGTGAAAGCAGGAATGTACATTATCTCGCGCTCATGATGAACAATGGAGAGTGTCTCCAGGCAAGCGGAACGCTTCATTATACGCACTATTCTTCTTCTGATATCGACTTTCTTTGTAACACGTTTGATGCAACCACGTTCTCTTCCTCAGGTTTGACTGGTTTGTTGCTCCGGCACCCTACTGCAATGTACTATCTCGATTTCCAGATTCCTGGCAATGAATTGGTACATAATGGACATATCCTTGCAGTTTTTTACATATCAGTACCGAGACTCTCCTATACGTTTGACCCTGATTACTGGACTATTGACAACAGAGGGAAAGTAGCTTCCTATGGCCTGGAAAGATCCTCAGATGCCATGCGCTCCGCTTACCCAGATGAAACTTTCTGGAATGATATTGCAATGGCAGGAATGCGTGTGTTTAAGATGGAGAAGCATTGGGTAGTTCTCGCCCTCTACAGTCAAGCGTTTGAGGCTCTCTTGACCATCCTTGGCCTATCACGAGATACAGAGCCGGTGAGTGTAGCATTGTCATTGGTATTACATCTACAGAAGCATGCAAAACGGCTTCCTTGGACGCCATTTTCTCTGCTTCCTGAGGAAGAGATGCATCAGGAGAGTAATCAAGAGATGGATATGACAGCTCTCAATACCTTCTTCGGGAAATACAGCGAAGCATACAACAATGGAAAACCCTTTGACTTAGTATCGGAAGCAAGGAAACTTGGAATTGATGAGGATTTGGCCAAGGATCTCATTGAACAAATGCAGAAGAAACGGGAAAGCCGAGATTACCAAGTTCCCGAAGCAGAAGTGAAGTACCGTCTGGAGGGATGGCCGGTTCCTTCTCCAGCCGAGAGAGATGTATTTGATGATGGAATTCTCTCTCCTGAACTGTTCCTTACTCTCGATAGTGATGAAACAGATGATGCATTCAATGTGCTGAGTGGGAATCAGTGGAAAGAAGAAATCGAAGAAATGGGACTGTTCTTCTTCCTACAGGATGCATTCAGTGAGGAATTTTATGATGATGGGGTTACCATCCTCAACACATTTCTTTGGATTCTCTTGCACTTGAGCGAGCAAAAGGTGCTTGTACGCTCTATTGCGCTGGAAATCTTTTGTCTCTTTCCCTTTCTTAATGATTTCTATGAGTTTGAAGACTTTGTGGAACGTTTTAGTGAGAAAGTGTACAAGCTGTTCTGTCGAACTTCGCTCTGCACGATTACACATCGTGTGAAACGGGAGGAAAGAAAGAGGGGCCTGTACACGGTACAAGCCTCATCCTTCTTAAAATCAATTATCTCACCAATTGGTTAATCCTCGGTGTAGAAATAGGTCTTTGGTTTGATGAATGCACGTTTCTTGGCAATGATCATATAGGAGATGATTGAAGCGAGCAAGTAGACTCCGCTGATCACAATTGCCCACCCGAATAGTGCGGGATTGTTCTTGGTTACACTGAACGCCGGGAGGTTGATACTCAGAATGATTGGAATGGCCAGGATAAAGACAATTCCTACCGAATAGAGATAATCTGTGGCAACCGGTGTCTCAAACTCCTTGTCGACCACACGCAGCAGTGCCAGCCCGGTGGGGAGCGTTCCTGTTGCTGAACCGTAGATGACCAACATCCTGAAGAATTGATGGTCATCATAGAGCCGTGAACAGTACCAGGGTAGAATAACCATGGTGATGAAGAGTCCTACCAGGGTAAGGATAAGGATAGGGATCCAATATCCCTGTACAGCAACCAAGCTGATCGCACCAAGTGAAGATGCAACGGTCAAGTCGACAGAGAGGCCGCTTAAGCGGTTACATGTTGCGTTGTCGATGGTGGTCTCGACCTTGAACAGCTTCATGAGCATCTTGACGCCCAGTGCGCTGAATGAGCTGAATACAAAATTGATACCCCACAGGCTGTTTGCGAGTTCAGTGCCCAAGGGGCCGATAAGACCAAGGAGCGCAGAAAGCCCGGTAAGGAAAGACCAGCTAACCAGATAAGTCACCATGATCAGTGCAATGTGGTAGGTCATGGAGTCCATCGACTCTCCATCAGTGGATAGGTAGGAACCCACAGGACGTTCATGTTGCGCTCTACTGAAAAACCCGGTTCTTACGCTTCTTTCATTGATATGTTTCGCCTGTTCTTTCCCAATCCAACCGCGTTT
>JAIMZO010000125.1 GCA_020054965.1 Spirochaeta sp.
TCCTTCTCCTGAACAGCCAGCTTTGCACGGGTAATTCTTAAAGCTTCACTTGAATCCATCCAAGTGGAGGGAATATCCTGGAATAGCTTCTGGGCTTCGACGGTTTTCTGTTCAGCAACAAGGAGCGCACAGTACTCTTCTGCGATAGCAGGGTCAGCCTTAAAACCAGAGAGTCTGCTTGCGATTGAGTACCATCGTAGAGCTTCCTCCACTTCTCCTCTTCTCATTTCCAATTGTGCAAGGTTTCTTGCGGTCCAGGCGTTTGGGAGATTCTCCATTGTCTTGAGCCAACACGTTTGGGCATATGCTACTTCTTCTTGTTCCAGGTGGATGATTCCAAGGTAGTGATTGAGGGTGGCCGATTCATGGATAGTCAAGCAAGGGTTTCTCAATGCAGCCATGAATATTGCTTTCCACGTATCGGAACAGGGAGGTGCACTGAGAGGTCGGCTATTGGGGTCCATGACCGGCAGTTTCCCTTCTGTTAACAGCCCAAGATACGGAAGTTCCTGATCCTTGATGCTGTCCCTTCCAAAGTGGAACGCTACCGGTAGTGAGAGATTTTGGGCCTTTTGTGCAAGGAAAGCCCAGCCGCTTCCTTGGTGTATCATTAGTTCAGGGCTGCGTTCACTTGCCTTGAGGCATGTTTGATGCATAGCTCTGAGTCTCTGTTCGTCTATGATCAAATGAATGGTATCCTCTGCTGCCTTCATGGCAACTTCGTATTTTGGGCTGTGGGCTTCTTGTGGGGATATCTCCAAGGAACCGAAGGCCTGCGTCCAGCAGATTGAACTCTGTGCCTCCAGGTACGAGCCGTGCAATTGACTTGGAGCCAAGCCACTTTGGACCTCGATGTATTCATCTTCACTGTCAGGAGAAAGGTAGCGTTGCCACCTCTTGCCCCCTGCATGGCTCCCCCAGCAGAACATTTTCCTATAGGACAAGGGATGCGTAGAAACTTCAAAGAAGCCTCTGCCGTCTCCTTCAATGGCGCACTCCCATGGCATTGGGCTCTTCTTGCAAAGGAAGAAATACTCGTTTGATGCCTTGAACTGGTTCGGGTACGAGGCATCAATGTCTTCGTAGATTTCCATTCGGGGCATCTTCATATGGCCGAAAAGTCGGGTGTTGTTCTTTGCATAGGGATCCAGATAGAGTGCTTCATTGCTACTTGCAAGAACGCGTGTCTTATCTGTGACTGGTAGTGCAGTATTTGTCCAGTAATACAAGGATTTTCGCTCACCAGAAAGGTTGTGGATATGGACATGGGCATGCAATAGCCTGGAAGTTTCACCCAAGTGGAAGTCGATATGCCACCAGAGATCCTTGCATCGCTCATATTCAGAGAGACGCAAGAACTGCACACCCTCCTCATCTTTCTGAATCGAGGCGAATACATCGCTGCAGGTGGTGAAGGCATGCCCATATTGGCCTATATTCCACTCAATGCCTCCTGCGAACCATGCATCAAGATTGGAAAGGTTGCAAGCTTGGAGACTCGTATTGCAATACAGCAGTTCTCTGTCATTTTCTTTGTCGATAAGACTGATGAGCCTTCCTCCAAGCGTTGGGAGAAAGGTTGCCTTGAGATAGTCGTTCTCCATGATGATTGCAGGAATCTCTTGCTCTTCTCGGTTTCTATCGTATCGGTCTTGGATTTGGTAGGGTAGGGAACGCTTGCCGCAATCAAGGCCCATAAGGGCAGTATACTCAGAAGAAACTTGTGGTTTTACTCTTACGAGGGCATCGTGCTTGGGGTCTCTGAAGGAGGGAAGTGGATTGGCTCCAATAGGTAAGGCCGCGTTTGCCTTGAATGTGCCGCTCTTAATTGAAGTCATATTCTATACTCCTTGTGATAAGGTCTGCCACTTGCTGTCCATGTCCTGCATGAGGGCAATCTGGTTCCTTGCTCTCTCAAGGTTTTGGTTCTCCCGGTCAATATGATAATAGCGATCCCCATTGAGAAAATCCGTCAAGAATCGTACTGCCATGATCTGGGTGATGTTTCTTCCTGATTCGACCACCAGCGATCTTTCAAGCGGGGTAAGGAAGTCAGCTTTTGAGAAGTATCCTTCCAGTAAAGCATGATGAAGTGAGGTGTCACAGTGTACCTTGGAAAGATCAGTGGCATCCTCCTCAGCTGTCGTGGTTGCCGTCCTGATCATATCACCGGTATCGAAGAGGATGGTTCCTGGCATTACTGTGTCAAGGTCGATGATGCAGAGAGCCTCTTTCCCATCGAGGCTGAACAAGACATTGTTGATCTTCGTGTCATTATGGGTTACCCGTACAGGAAGACTTCCTTCCTGCAGTTTGTCCCAGAGAATGAATCCCCGCTCCTTGGTATCCATGAGATATTCCACTTCAGGTCCTGCCATCTGTATCCGATCCTGATGGTTCACCTGTATTGCTTCTTCAAGCTGTTCATAGCGTAGGCGCATATCATGGAAGTGAGGAATGGTTTCATGCAGCAGTTTTCCATTGAAGTTAGATAGCTGCAACTGGAAGTTGCCTATGGCCTCACCCAGGAGATATGCTTGTTCTGCATCTGCTATCGTCTTGAAGGTCTTCACATGGTCGATGAACTGGTAGGTTCTCCAATACCCCCCATCCTCATCAACATACACATTGGCCCCAGAACGGGTAGGTATGACACGTAGGCATCGTTGGTCAACATTGTCATAGTGACCGATTAGTTTCGATCGTATGTGTGAGGTAACCAGACTGACATTCTCCATCAAGGCAACCGGCTGCTTGAACACCAAGGTGTTTATTCGTTGATGGGTATATTTCTGGACGCTCCCTTCATTGGTGAAGGTGGTGAAGAACGTGGAGTTGATATGTCCTTCCTTGTTGACCTCAATGGAAGTCAGGGAACCTTCAATGGCGAAATGATTGATAACTTGGCGGAGCATATATTCTGAAATCTGCATACAGGCCTCTTGGGGTGGGATGAGTAAAGTGGAATGCATAGTGCACGTGATTCTATCCTTTGATGGCTCCTGCTGTTACTCCTTGGATGATTCGCTCTGAAAGGAATATATAGAGGAGAAATGTCGGGAGGAAAACGATAACGACTGAGGCAAACATCCCGCCCCAATCTCCTGTGTATCGCATGGCTTGGATCATATTGAACAGGCCAACGGAGACAGGTCTCACCTTTGGCTTGTTTGCAAAAATCATTGACATGAAGTATTCGTTCCAGATGGTGATGAAGTTGAACACGGTAACCGTGATAATCCCGGGTTGCACCAAGGGAAACATAATTCTCCAGAAGGTCCCCATAGGGGAACAGCCATCGATGTACGCTGCTTCCTCATAGGTGGTGCTCAGGCTCTTGAAGAATGCAAGTAGGAAGAAGGTGGTGAAGGGAACATTCATGGCAATATAGAGGAATATGAGCAACCATCGGTTGTTTGTCAGGCGTAGTCGGCTTACGAGGCTGAACAGCGGCATGACGATCATGATCGCCGGGATTCCCAATGCTGAGGCAAGAAGGTTCTGGATGGAAAGATTTCCCCTAAACTTGAACCGGCTCAATACATAGGCTGCCGGGGAGGCGATGAGGATGATCGAGGTACAGGATACCACGGTGTACAGCAACGAGTTCATGAAATAGACCGATACTTTTTGGGTGTTCCATGCACGAATATAGTTCTCAAAATGGAACCCCGACTCAAACTTGAACATGGAATCACTGAATATTTCCTGACTGGTCGAAAAGGATGCGAAGAATACCCAGCCAATGAGTACGAAGGTAAAGATTACCCAGGTAACTACCAAGACGTAGGAAGGGATCAGTCTGACTTGTGTATGATGGTCGAGTGAACGAAGTTTTTTGGCCATGACTCCCTCCTATAATTCCACATCATCGTTCTTGACGATGAGGTTGGTTGCTGAAAAGGCGATGATGACAATAATCATCATGATAACTCCAACTGCTGCACCTGCTCCACTATCCCTGACGGTGGTGGTGCTGGCCGAGGACCCGAAGACGATTTCGTACATATAGTTCATGGGTGCCACCGTTGCATTGGAGAGGTTGACCGGGCTGAATAACCGGCCCCAGACAAAGAAGGCAACAGTAAAAACGGTCCACATAACGATGTTTGTCCTAAAACAACCCCGTAGGAACGGCAGGGTGATATGGAAGAACCGCTGGAAGACATTTGCCCCTTCTATCTGTGCAGCTTCCATATAATCCTTGGGTATTTGTTCTATGCTTGCCATGAAAATCAGCATGTGGTACCCAACCATGCCGAACGAGTAGGCGACCAGCATGGACCAGAAGAGTTTGTCCGGCCCTGTCCAGAGGGTCTCAGAGAGTGTCGTCATCCCCAGTGTTGCAAAGATATCGTGAAGCAATCCATAGGAAGAGTTGTAGACGTAGTTGATCCACATGGTTCCCATCGCTATTGCCGATACAACATTGGGGAGGTATATGACGCTTCTGAAGAATTTTGCAAACTTCATCCCGCTGGTAAGGGATACGGCAAAGAAGAGTGCAGTGACCATTACCCCTATACCACCAACAAGCCAGATATTTGCAATATTACGCATCGATTGTCTAAAGATTGCTGTATTGAACAGGGTCCGGTAGTTTTCCAACCCGTTGAAACTCCAGGTTGAAATCGGATCTGATACAGACTCGACGGCAAAAAAGCTCATGATGGTTGTTCGAATCGAGGGATACAAGAATACCAACAGGTAGCAGATCATGGCCGGGGTGAGAAAGATGATGATCATCGTGCGATTCTTTTTCATAGTGGTACCTTTGAGAAATGAACACCCCCTGAAACATGGGGTTTCAGAGGGCGTAGCGTTAAAGCCCTATTTATTCATTGCAGCGTAGAACTGTTCAGCATTCAAGGAACCAAGGATAAGCTTGGAGAAGTTCTCCTTGATCTTTGCATTGACGTCGGCAAGATTTTCCATGCCAACTGCCCAGGTCATCCATGTGGTGGTATTGTCGATGATGGTCTTGGCTTCAGCTGTTTGTTTTGGCCAGGTGCTGTTCTTACCCATCGGGACACCAAGGCTTTCCTTTGCCAGTCTGGAGTCCCATTCCCCAGTGGTGAGGTAGACGATGAACTGGAAGGCTTCATCTGGAACCTGCGAATTGGCATTGATGCCGAAGCACTGTGCCCCATAGTTGTTTGCCTCCGTGCCATTCCCGTTCGGTCCCATTTCTGGCCATGCAAAGGCACCCCAGTTGAAGTTTGGAGCGTTGCCCTTGATCTCATTAGGAAGCCAGGTTCCATTGAGGTACATTGCAACCTTTCCTGCGGCAATTTCCTCGATCTGCCCTGCAGGATAGATGTTGGAGGCTGCCTTTTTGCTGATGTACCCTTTCTTTGCGAAGTCTGACCAGATCTTGCCAAACTCAAG
>JAIMZO010000126.1 GCA_020054965.1 Spirochaeta sp.
GGGTAGGGATGCTTGCAATTCCGCTATATAGGTATCCTTGTTTGCCTCGAGCTGGCTGACAATTTGTGCTACAACCTGGGGAATCATACGGTCAACCAACTGGGGAACATAGGCATCCACTTCCTTGGTCAACTCCTCTCTCATCGCCTCCAACTGCGTGGCGACACTTCCCTCGATAGCTGTCTGCAGATCGACCGCTTGGGCTCTCAGCTCTGCCAAATTCTTTTCAACATACGCTTCAAGCTCACTCTGAAGTACTCCCTGATAGGCTTCTTGATCAGATCTGAGCGTCTCACTGAGGGATGGAAGCACCAGCTCCTCCAATTGCCCTGCAAGGGAATTGAGCAGTGTTTCGTCCTCCAGAAGTTGTGCAGCGATGGAGTCTTTCAATACCGGCTCAAGTTGCTCTTGCAGTCTGGGCAACAGCTCCCTTGCCAAGGTCTCAGCCTCTGAGACCTCTTCCACTGTGGGTTTTCTAACCGGGGGCGTTACCTCCATCAAGGGTTGCAACTGCCTATCTTTTGCTTGCTGGAGAATTTCATTGGGCACGCCAGGGCGAAGATACCACATTCCGACAAAGACGAACGTGGTAACAACAATGGTAATGACCAGCAAATTGATCAGGACGGACTTTTTCATTTCAAACCCTCGTATGGAAAAGATTTCATCACTGTGATGAAATTCGTAATCCTATGGTATCACAATAGGTTATGACTTGTCGATGAATTACCTTCTTTGAACGGTGATTACCCAATACCACCACATCCAAGCCTTTATCATCGGCCTTTGGAACAATATCCCACTGTGCATGTTCCCTCTCTAGAAAACGCCCCAGAGAGAGCCCTTCTCTCTCCTTACAGCGAAAAAAACGTAACAGCAACGGTGCATTGATAAACAATATATGGTCACAGAGTGGCTCCAAGCCCATACGCTTAAGCAGTGCTGCGTTGAGAATGAGTGCAGGCTTTTGCTGTTCTTTTGCCTTTTGGATCAGGTGTTTGCATGCCTCAACCATTTTTGGATGGGTTATCGACTCGAGCTCCCTCAGCTTTCCCGGGTTGCTGAACACCAGCTTTCCCAAGGCCTTTCTGTCGACCTCTCCACTCTTTACAATCGCTTGGCCGAAGGCTTTCCTCAGAGCATCCTTGCTCTCATTGAGGGCATCATGGCCCAAGGAGTCAACATCGACCACTTGGCAACCTAAAGAAGCAAATATCTCTGCATACTGATCCTTGCCGGCACATGCCCTACCGGTCAATCCGATAACCATCATCAGTGGATATCTCCCCAGTTGTCCCCAACCTCGATACTGGTCTTGAGCGGGATACTGAGCTTTACGGCACCTTCGAGAGCTTCCCGTACTACCTGTTCTGTCTCTTCCACCTCATCCTCGGGCACTTCGAATACCAGTTCGTCATGAATCTGCAACAACAAGGTGGCCTTGAGTCCTTTTCCCTTGATAAAGGCCGAGACACGGATCATTGCAAGCTTCATGATATCGGCCGCTGTCCCCTGGATAACAGTATTTACCGCGATACGCTGCGCTTTCGCACGCTCGACGGCACTCCTGCTGTTGATCTCGGTGATGGTTCTCACATGCCCAAGCAAGGTCCTTACATAGCCATCCTTCTCTGCGCGGCTCCTTATGGTTTCAACAAAGGACTGTACCCGACTATAGCGTTGGAAATATTGATCAATGAATTGCTTCGCTTCGCTGTGTGAGATCTTGAGGTCCTTCGCCAGGCTATGGGTCCCCATACCGTACATGACGCCGAAGTTGATCGTCTTGGCAATCCGGCGTTGGTTGGAGGTTACCTCTTCAAGGGGAACATCGAAGATCAGGCTCGCGGTAGAACGATGTACGTCCACACCCTCTTCAAATGCTCTCTTGAGCCCTGGGTCATCCGCCATATGTGCCAATACCACAAGCTCAATCTGTGAGTAGTCAGCAGAGAGGAACCGATGGCCCTTCTTGGGAATGAACGCAGAACGGATTCTTCTCCCCTCCTCGGTCCTCACAGGAATATTCTGTAGATTGGGGTCTTTGCATGAGAGTCTTCCTGTTTCAGTCCCTGTCTGGCTGAATGAAGGGTGAATCCTGCCGGTTTCAGCATTGATCTGGAGGGGAAGCTTATCTATATAGGTACTCTTGAGCTTATTGAGCATCCGGTATTGCAAGATCAAGGCAACTTCCCGGTAGGTCTCCTGCAAAGGTTCCAGTACTTCAGTTGCAGTGGAGAATCCTGAGCGGGTCTTGGCACCGGTAGGAATCTCACGCTCTACAAAAAGCACTTCCTGCAATTGCTGCGGGGAGTTCAGATTGAAGCTATGCCCACAGATGGAGAAAATCTCCTCCTTGATGGCATCAATACGCTTCTCAAACTCCTTGGAAAGAGGCTCTATCCGACTTCTCTCCAAGTAAATACCCGCCAGTTCCATGTTTGCGATGATCAGGAGCAAAGGCATTTCAATCTCATTGAGCAAATCCAGCAAGCCTCTTGCCTTGAGTAGTTCCAGGAACACCTCATAGAGGCGGAAGGTCACATCGGCATCCTCTGCACCGTAAAATATCACTTGGTCCAAAGGGATGTCACTCAGCAATTTCCCTTTGGGAACAATATCGCTGTAGTGAACAGTCTTATGTCCCAGATACTTCTCCGCAAGATAGTCCATATTGAATACCGAGGTACTATCCAGCAGCCATGCTGCAACCATGGTGTCGAAGACAACACGTTTGGGAACCACCCCCCAACGCACCAATACCTTGTAGTCATACTTGAAGTTCTGCCCGATAAGCTCGAGTCTTCCACTCCCAAGATAATCGGCAAGTAAGTCACGCACCTCATCGAGCGGCAGGAGTTCCTTTCCCCCATGCACCAAGGGAACATAGTAAGCCTTCTCTGCCTCATTGGTGAAGGAGAAACCAATAACATCGGCAACCATCTCATCAATACTGGTTGTCTCAAGATCAAATGCTACCGGCTTCCCTGCCTTCTCATATGATGCAAGCAACTCAGAAAGCTCTTTGATGGTCGTCACGGCCTCATATGAACCGTTCTTGGAGGCTTTCTTCACAGGCTTCTCGGGAATGAATGAAGAGGCGTCCCCCCCGGAGGCCCGTCCAAGTTCCTTGAGGATGGTTCGCATCCCAATCTCCTGGAACAGGGGAATGGCTGCCTCATAGTCGACATCCTTGACCAAGTACTGGTCAGTGTCAAAGGTTTCGACATTGAACAGGTCACGCCTCAGCACGACCAGACGCTTGCTCAGATGCGCGTTCTCCTTTCCTTCCAACAACTTCTTCTGCAGACCGGGGGCAACCAACTTTATATGTTCATAGATACCGTCAAGGGTACCAAATTGCTGCAAGAGCTTTGCAGCCCCTTTCTCCCCTATCCCTTTTACCCCAGGGATATTATCCGAAGAGTCACCCAACAGGGAGAGATAATCGACTACCTGGGAGGGTTTGATCCCAAGCATCTCCTCAACTTCAATGTCTCCCATCAATTGGTAGAACTTTTCGTTCTTCTTCGCAGGCCTCAAGGCAAAGGTATGTTCATCCACCAGTTGGAGCAAATCCTTGTCACCGGTGAACATGATGGTGTCAATCCCATGGCGGGTCGCCTCCTCGCTCAAGGTGGCGATAATGTCATCGGCCTCATACCCCTCCATCGTGATGGAGGGAATCCTCAAGGCCTTGAGGATGTTGTTGATAATGGGTACCTGAGTATGGAGATCCTCTGGTGCGGCATCCCTGGTTGCTTTATAGGGTTCATACATTATATGACGGAACGTCTTCTCCTTTCCGTCCATTGCAACCACCAGATAGTCTGGTGAGTATTCACGTATCAACTTCAAGACCGTGGAAAAGAATCCATATACTGCAGATATGTTGTTTCCCTGGGTATCCTGCATCGGATTCCTGAAAAATCCGTAGTAGGAGCGGTAGATTAGGCCGTAGCCATCAACTATATATAATTTCTTTCGGTCACTGAGCGTTGTGGACTCCCTCTTTTTCTCATCCTGCTTGGGAGGTACGGATAGTGGTCTACCCTTTGCCTCCTCCTGCAACTTCTCTTGATCAAAATCCTGACTGGAAAACAGTTCATCCATGGTATCCCCCTATGGTTAACGAGAGCGTATCATAAGCCACATGAATATGGGATGGAAGTTCATCTTCCAGCTTTTGATGGCTTATGTTATGGCTGATATGAGTGAAATAGGCACGCTTTGCGCCAACAAATTCTACAAAGGCCTTTGCCTCGAATACACTGTAGTGGGTCGGATGCGGCCAATACCGCAATGCACCCACAACTAGGGTATCGAGACCTCTAAAGTAGGGAAGACTCTCAGGCGGTACTTCGCTACAGTCGGTTGCATAGGCAAAGTCCCCAATCCTGAACGCAAAAATCTCCCGTTTGCCGTGCAGGATGGGAATGGGTATTACGGTGAAGGGTCCAATCTCAACCGCTTCATATGCCTTCATGGTATTGAGCTGGAGATGAGGGACCCCTCCGGCTACCTTGCTTCCGGTAAGCACATAGGGAAAACGATCCATGATTGCATGCTTTACCTCATCCTGGCAGTACACAGGCAATACTTGATCCTTACAGAAGACACGCAGGTCATCAATTCCATTGAAATGATCAGCATGGTCATGGGTATAAAGCACTGCATCAAGATGAGAAATATCAGCTCTAAGCGCTTGCAGGCGAAACTCCGGAGTGGTATCCACCAAGAGCGAGTGCTCGCCACTCCTTATGAGGATACTGGATCGAAAACGTTTGTCCCGAGGGTCGCTGGAAGTACAGACAGGGCATTTGCAACCAATAACAGGTATACCATGGCTTGTACCTGTTCCGAGAAACAATACTTCAAATGGCTTCATTCGGCTCGTTCCGTCAATTGCTGGACTGCAGATTCCAATGCCTGCTGCCCTTCCTTTGCAGCTTCCTTCAATCGTTCCTGGACCTCAGGGCTGGAGAGGAGTTGTTGAAGCCGGACAAACGACTCGCTGGAAAAATCTGGATTACCCTGCGATTGTTCACTGATTACATCCAGAACCTGGGCATTCAACGATCCCTCACGGAGGGCAAAGCTGACACCGAGGAATTTCATTCCCATGCTGGGAATGAAGAAATACATCACAAAAAAAATCAACACTGCAACAATTACAGCAGAAAGAAATGAGTGAAAAAACCCTCTTTTTGCCATGGTGGTTCTCCTGACACTACTCTACCATACTTGGACAAAGGCGAAAAGCAACACAGGCCCGGATTTCTCCGGGCCTGCTTAGATCGGAAGAGCACAC
>JAIMZO010000127.1 GCA_020054965.1 Spirochaeta sp.
GCATCGCGGATGGCTTGCACTTGAGGGAGAATCAAACGACCCTTGGGAGCGCCTAGATCGATGGGCACAATACACACAACGAGTGGGTGTTCTTGCTGGGAAGGAATCAAATCTCCCAACAACGGAGGACTGTGAAGAAATGTATCAGGACAAAGAGCAATGAGTGTGTGTTTGAACTCGTTGATGAACCCTTCACGGTCATGTCCCTTTGCAGAGCAACACAGCAGGTGACTGGAAATCTCTTTGCATTTCGCAAGAAACGATGAAGATGGCGTACAAAGATCCACCTTGTTTACCACAAGAACCATGGGAATTCGATACTGCCTGAAATGGGCAACCAATGCATCTTCAAACTCGGTCCATACATTGCCCTCAAGAAGAATCAAGGCAATGTCGATGGAACCAAGCTTTTTCATAGTCCGTCTTACCCGCTCTTTTCCCAATTGGGAGAGGTCATCAATACCGGCTGTATCAAGAAAGACCACAGGACCGATTGGGGAGAGCTCCATCCTCTTGGTGACAACATCGGTGGTTGTTCCCGGTATTGCAGAGGTTATGGAGGTGTTCTGTCCCGTAATCATGTTTAGGAGACTGGACTTGCCGGTGTTGGTTCTTCCACAAATACCAATACGCAACAAGAGTGAATTTGGTGTGTTATGCATTACTGTTCCTTGCGCAATCCATGCCTAGAAATAAAGGTCCCGTACGCCATGTTTTATCTGGTCGTGGTTCGATAAGAATTTCGTAAAGGTTGCTTGCGGAAAATCTTGGGGTACCCGCTTTCGGATCTCTTCTATTTCTTTCTGGATGAGCGCCTCCCCGATTTTTTTTGTCTGTTCTGAAGCAAAATCCTCAAGCCATTCCTGGAACGTGAGCACTGCATTCAGCTTACAGAAACACCCCTCTTTGCCGCTTTTGAGAAGCCCCATGATTTTGTCTCCGGTGCGCCCACAACGGTATCCAGCGGTACAAAATGAGGTGATATGATTCCGTAAGGCTAGCTTCTGGATTACTTGGTCCAAGCTGCTGGTATCGTTGAGCATAAACTGTTCTCGTTCAGCTATCTGGTCTTTTCTATACGTATCGGCATAATCTCCAATGCCGATTTTGCTTTCTGCATCGCGTTGCGTACACATATCAATAACAGAGTCCATGATCTGGGGAGTCTCTCTATTGGTAATAATCATACCAGCATATGGTATCGCAAGACGAAGGACAGCAATGAGATGGGCGAAATCGGCATCATTTACTTGGTGACGGATATGATCAAGGTTGGTACCTACTGCAGGGGTCAACCGGGGGAAAGAGACCGTATGAGGCCCGATGTGGTACATGCGCTCAAGATCCCTGGCATGTGCAACCAATCCCATGACCTCGAATTTCCAATCATACAGCCCAAAGAGGGCTCCTATGGCTACATCATCAATTCCTGCATCCATAGCCCTGTGAAGTGCATACAGTCTCCATCGATAGTTCCCTTTCAGCGTATCGGCAGGATGTACCTTGTGATAGGTTTCATGATGATACGTTTCTTGAAACACCTGGAAGGTGCCTATTCCAGCTTCTTGGAGTTTTTTCAGGTCACGAATCGGTAATGGGGCGGCATTTACATTCACCCTTCTGATTTCTCCCATGCCGCTGCGTACGGGGACTTTCACCTCATAGATTGTTCTCATGGTCTCTGCGATGTAATCTGCATCGGTTTCAGGATGCTCCCCAAAGACGACAATCAATCGCTTATGCCCAATAATACCGGCAAGAACGCGGGTTTCTTCCCGTATTTCATCCATGGTCAGTACTTTTCGGATTACTGATGGATTGTCACTTTTGAATCCACAATAGGCACATCGATTGACACATTTACTGCCACAATAGAGGGGAGCGAATGTGACCACCCGGTTATCGTATACCTTTTTCTTGATTTCCTTTGCAGCCTGAGCTATTTCATTTCTCATGTCGGGGTCTGATACTTGTAGCAGTGCAGCAACATCATCATCAGACATGAGCTCAATGGAGTAGGCTTTTGCAATAATCTCCCGGATGCGTGAAGGATCTGTTTTGGTATTCTTCTCTAATGTTGTATAGATTTGTTGCTCATCAATGAAATCTTTTCCATCAACAAGATACCGGTCTATTTCATCTTGGGATATAAGTTGTTCTTTCCATTCTTTGATGCTTTGTGTTGTATGTGTGTTCATAATAAGTTCCTTATAGTTTTGCAAGGGTTGATTTAACCGTAACACCTTCGATACGTCCCAGTTTTCCTGTAAGTGCACCGATCTGATCGGTTGATGCATCAACTATGAGGGTTATTATGTTAAGATTTCGTTCTCGATAGGGTAGCCCAATTCTCCCTAGGATTATTGATCCATATTGTGTGAATATGTCATTGACTTTGCAGGCAACGGTGTCACGCTCTTTAATAATGATTGCAATAACACCAACTGATCGACTTTCCATGGCCTTATACCTTCCTTGCAAGAAATTATAGCGATACTCCATGAGTACCAAAATCCTGCAGAAAGGTTGCACACACTATTTCTTCTACCTGACAAGAAAAACAGGTAAAGAATACACAGCGCTGTCTATTGTGACCTTGGCTTCAGAACACCCAAGTGAACCTGACCGCAGGCAATAGGGAAAGATGAGGCTTCATCTTTTCCCATACGGGTGAAGCATAGCACTTCTGTTTTATTATTACAATAAACATTTATAGATAAAAGTATAAATAGTATTGCATGCCCTGCTTGTTTATCCCCTGCTATACTTTCAGCAATTTTTGCCTTGAAGGTATTACCAGATGGCTGAACACAGAGACATCATCATCGTTGGTGCAGGTATTTCTGGACTGACTGCAGCAACCTCACTCGCCATGCGGGGGCACTCGGTATTGCTTCTGGAGAAGGGAAAGGTACCTGGAGGGCTGGTGAACTCCTTCACCCGAGAGGGGTTCCTTTTCGATGGGGAGTGAGAGCCCTGGAGAATGCCGGCATGCTCAAGCCCATGCTACAGGAGTTGGAGATTGATCTTCCGCTTCTGCCAAGCAATGTTTCTCTCGGTGTTGAGGATACGATCATCAATGCAAATTCCAAGGGTAGCCTGGAAGCATATAAGAATCTTCTCCTGGAGCTCTATCCTGAGAGCAGGGATGATGTAGCTAAGGTCATCGGCAAGTTC
The DNA here is from genome assembly GCA_020054965.1 of Spirochaeta sp. Next base: position 3,178 of record JAIMZO010000127.1, read on the forward strand.
GATGTGTATATGCAGGTTCTCTTTGGGAGTGACAGTCCATTCTTCAAGGATGCAAAGCGGAATCTTCCCTACTATCTCACCACGTTCCCTCTCTGGTTTATCCGCTTCCTCGCAACAGGGGCAGCGATTATGCGCATGCGAATGCCGATGGAGCAGTTCCTCTCAGGCCTTCTTGAGGATAAAGCCCTCATCGATATTGTCTCCCAATATTTCTTCAAGAAGACTCCTGCCTTCTTCGCCATGAGTTACTTCTCCCTCTATCCTGATTACTTCCATCCAAAGGGAGGGGTAGGCAGTATTCCCAAGGCTTTGACTGAGCGCCTCGAATCGCTTGGCTCAGAGGTGAGGACGGAGACTGAGGTGACTCATGTGGATGCATTCGGTAAGACGCTCACCGATGGGAAGGGGAATGAGTACAGCTACGATAAACTTATCTGGTGTGCCGATCTTAAGCATCTCTACCGGATGGTCTCCTTAGAGGGTTTTGCCGAGAAGGAGATGAGTGGAATTGCCAGAGAGCAGGAGAAAGTGCTCTCCAGCCATGGGGCAGAGTCGGTGTTTACCCTCTTCCTTGCAGTGGACTTGCCTCCTTCGTACTTTGCAGGAATTTCAGAGGGACATTTCTTCTATACCCCGTCAAAGCAAGGCCTTGGGGAACTCAACCACTCTGAGCTTGCTGCCATACTGGAAGGATGGGAGGATCTGGACAGGGAAGCCTTCTATACCTGGCTCTCTGCATTCTGTCGCTTGAATACCTATCCCTGTGCTTAATGACAGCAGTGCAGCCCCAGAGGGAAAGAGTGGACTCATTGTCAGTTTCCTCTTTGACTATGAACTTACACGAAGAATTGAAAAAGGCCGTTGGTATGAGGAGTTTGAAAACCGTATCAAGGAGATGATGATTGCCTCGCTTTCTACTTCGGTCTATCCTCAGCTGGAAGAACATATCATGTTCTCGTTTACCGCGAGCCCTCTGAGTATTGAGAGAAATATTCACAGCAGTGAAGGCGCTATTGTCGGCTGGTCATTTGAACAGGATATTCCCATAGAGGCAGGCATGCTCAATATGAAGAAGGCTGTTCTTACCCCCATCTATGATGTCTATCGTGCAGGGCAGTGGACGGTCAGCCCGGCTGGCCTTCCTACGTGTATCATGACCGCAAGGATGGCTGCAGACTTGGTGCATACCAGATGAGCATGATCTGGTTGTTCTCATCCCAGGAAGTTCCTTTTTGTTCACATATGAGCAGTAGCAGACAGACTCTGAGAAACAGTGATGCTCCCTGGGCAGGGTAAGCCTGTATGCTGCCATGACGAAAAATTGGAAATGTGTTTTCATCCATACACGAGACCAAGAGGCCTTGCTCCATGAAGGTAGAGTTGTATGGATATGGTATTATAGGATCGTAAATAAATCACTAATCTTTGTTTTTGTATAAAAATAAGGTTGACAGGGTACCCTTTATACAAGAAGGTGGAATCATTCTTAGAATGAAAATTCCCTGTAAAGGAGTAATTGCCGATGGATGAAAAGGCTACGCTTGATCATATGATTCTTTGTCTTGTTGACGAAATTCAGTTATTTCATTACTCAATAAGCGCTCTTGATCATATCTGGGAGATACCGTTTCCTGACCAGAATGGTTCTTGGCATCTGATCAGAGTTGTTTCCTATCGTAAACATATCGCTCTCTTTGATATGAGTGGCAAGCAGGGTGGCTACGAGTTCGAAGACCGTAGTGATATCAAGCCTCTGGAGATACCGGGTGAGTATCCTGATACCAAAGTTTGGATTACCTATCTGAATGCTGCCCGTGCTTGGTTGAAGCTGGTCAAAAAGGATTGGGTTGCAGCCAATAAGCGTATTCAGAGAGAGTATCCCCTGGAATTACGACAGGGGATTGCTCCTCATGCGGTCATTCGATCGGCCTTTCCGGATGCTTATCGTCTAGATGAAGCAATTGGTTTGGACAAGACGAAGAAAATAGTGGACCTTGTTGAATCTCTCTATTTCCATAAGCAGGCAGATGCAGAAGTGAAAACATTCACCGCCAACGAGTACTTTGCTTACTGCAAAATTGCATATCTTGCAGCCAAGAGGGACGATGAAGTAATAGATGCCTCCCTATCAGGTAGGGAACTATATCGTCAATTTGCTGATGG
>JAIMZO010000128.1 GCA_020054965.1 Spirochaeta sp.
ACACAACCATGCCCTGTTCAAGGAAACAATTCAATCTATGTCATGAAACCTATCGTGAGGGGAGGATGAGTGCAACGCCAAGGTAGGCGATTATCATAGGGGTGAACCCCACAGAGAACAGCAGGATGACGGCGACGATTCTCAGCAGGAGCACGGGAAGCCCTGACCATGTTGCCAAGCCTTGGAATACTCCCAGAATCATGCCTCTTCGCTCACGGTAGAGCGACCTGTGGCAGTTGTCCATTACTTCTGCTCCTTCTCTTTCTTCTTGCTCATCGATGCCTTCAGCTGTTCCATCTCTGCATCAATTTCACTTTCATTTTCCATCTTGCTGAATTCATCGGCAGCACTGGCGGTACCATGATAGCCGGCCATTTCTGCGTCTGCTTCCATGCGTTCAATCTTGCTCTCGAGTTCACTGAACTTGCGAGCCAAGTCTGTACTGTCACTGCTTTTCAAGGTGTCGGCAACCTGTTTCTTCTCCTTGGCGCTTCTTGCTCTCTGGACAAGAATCTGTTGCTTATCCTTTACTTCCTTGAGCTTGTCGGCAATCTGGGTAAGCTGGCTGCTCTGACTGGCAAGAATGGTCTGCAGGTTTGTTTCAAGCTCTTCGATGCGCTTGATACGTGATTTTGTATTGTTCTTTTCGATCAAGGCTTCACGGGCAAGATCCTCCCTTCCGTTGGTAATTGCCAATTTGGCACGGTCTTCCCAACGAAGAAGCAATTTCTCCAACTCTGCCTTCTCCCGCTCCAGGCTCAATTGCTCGGCTTTTCTTGCAGCCATCGATGAGCGGGCCTTGCTCTGGGTTTCCTCAAGTTCGGTGATCATCAAGTTGATCATCTTTTCCGGATCCTCAAGTTTATCCAAAGCACTGTTTACGTGGGAGTTGAAAATATCGGCGATTCTTTTGAACATCTGCATCATTGTCTCCTTTCGCCACTAGGTGGCTGTTGTTTGCGTTTGTTTGTACGTAGACTACTATGCATAAGGCGTGCCAACTTTGATAATACGGGAATTATCCATAGAAATTCATCGTATATTCGGTGTATTGCCACCATGTTTGGTAAATTATACCAACTCCTATGGCCAATACTACCATTCCCATTGGCTTGTAAGGGGTGCCAAGAGCGTGTAGACTGCATCCATGAGTACCTTGTATATGGTGGCGACACCCATTGGGAACCTGGATGATATTACCTACAGGGCAGTTGAGACCCTGAAAGGTGTTGAGGTGATCGCCTGTGAGGACACCCGGCATACACAGCAGCTGTTGACCCATTGGGGGATCAGCAAGCGCCTGATCGCCTGTCATGCACACAATGAGGCCAACTCTGCAAAAGGCATCGTCTGCTTGTTGGCAGAAGGCAAGGATGTTGCCTTTGTCAGTGATGCGGGCACCCCGGGTATCAGCGACCCGGGAGCGCGTGTGGTCAGTGCGGTTCGCCAGGCTGGATTCACTGTTGTCCCTATCCCTGGTGTCTCTGCACAATCGGCTCTTGTCAGTGTGGCCGGGTATGTAGGCAAAACATTCACCTTTGAAGGATTTCTCAGCCCAAAGAAGGGACGAAGAAAGAAACGTCTGGAGGAGTTGCTCAGCCGGGATGAGGCGTTCATCATCTATGAGTCGCCCTTCAGAATTCTCAAGACACTTGCCGAGTTGGCTGAGCTGGATGGGGAGCGCCAGATTGTATTGGGAAGGGAAATGACCAAGAAGTTTGAGGAGTTCTTGCAGGGAACTGCCTCCCAGGTGATGGAAGTACTTGCTGCAAAACCCTCGATCAAGGGGGAGTTCGCCTTGTTGGTTGCGCCCTCCCAGGCACAGGAACGTGATGATCACACTGAAGAAGCTTAGAAGCCTGAAAAGCCGGACGTGTGTAAGAAAGTGCGCAAGCCTGTTTCATCAGTTGTCCCAGGAACAGGTGATGGATACATCGTATCTGTATGGACTGCTCACGCTCTCTGAAGAGCAGCAGTTTTCTGCGGTGTTGGATGAAGCACAAAGAAAGCAGTTGCGTTTGCTGACAAGAAGAGTCCCCTTGGTCCAAGGAAGAGATTTGGCAATCCTTCTCGAGGATATCCACTATTTTCTCCTCGGTGTTCTGGGAAGTGACCCCTCCGATTGGGACCTTACCGATGAGCAGGGGGCGCTAGATGCATCAGCTCGCCTCATCCTCCCCCATGTACTGGTGCTCGACCGCCTTCGCTCTCCTTATAATATAGGATCCATATTCCGTAGTGCAGACTCCTTTGGAGTGCAGAAAATCTATTTGATCGAAGGGTGTGCGAGGCTCGACCACCCGCGTACCAGAAAGACCAGCAGGGGATGTATCGATACAGTGGACCATGAGGTCCTGCCTGAGGACGTAGTGCTGCAGAGGATACAATCACTTCCCCTCTTTGCTTTGGAGACAGGCGGTAAGGGACTCTCCCAGTTTCCCTTTCCTGAGGAAGGGGTAGGGATCATCGGTGGGGAGGAGCTGGGTGTCAGTCCCTCCTTGCTGAAGGCAAGCGAAGCCTCCCTTGGCCGGTTGACCCTCCCGATGGGTGGAACCAAGGGTTCCCTGAATGTAGCGGTAGCCACAGGGATTATGCTCTGCAGTTGGTATATGAGCGCTAGTGATCTGTAACATGTAAATCTTGACTTTTCCTGGGCCTATCGAACTGATGGACTTCGTTCGTGTCAGCTCAGTTACAAGTTTATGCTGTTACAGATCACTAACCCCGGTTGGATGTAACTGCTGCATACATTCGTTTCAGCTTATCTTCAATATCGAAGTTGAAATTCCCTGCACTCCAGTTGCCCTTTGCATTGCGAACGCCGACACTCCTTCCGGTGAGTAGCTGCATCGCTTCATCTATGGTACTGACCGGATATATGAAGAATTGCTTCTCCTTGATGGCGTTCAGTACCTCATAGGGAAGGATGAGGTTGCGGACATTCTGCTTTGGAATGATGACTCCCTGTTTTCCGGTGAGTCCTGTTGCCAAGCAAGTACGGAAAAATCCCTCAATCTTTTCGTTGATGCCACCGACGGGTTGGATCAATCCCATTTGATTGACCGACCCGGTCACTGCGATATCCTGGCGGACAGGCAGTTCCCCGATTGCAGAGAGCAGGGCAATCAGTTCGCTGGAGGAGGCACTGTCTCCATCAACCTCTGCATAGGATTGCTCAAAGGCAATGCCGGCGTAAATGGAGAGTGGGAAGGTGCGGGCATAATGCTTGCGCAGGTATCCTTCCAGGATCAGGAGACCCTTGTCATGAATTTCTCCACTGAGTCCGGCTTCATGTTCAATATTAACAATGCCTTCATTTCCTGGGCTGGCCGTACAGGATATGACCGTAGGGGTTCCAAAGGAAGCACTGCCACGGTCCATGACAGCCAAGCCGTTGACTACCCCGACCTTTGTGCCGGAGAGGCTGATGATCATATCACCGCTGAGGATCTCCTCATTGATCTTGCTCTCGCTGATGCCATTGATGTATCCCCGCTCCTCATTTACACGGAGAATGAGCTCCCCGTCGATGGATGCCTGGTTCTGGTGCTTCGCCCACCAGTGAGCTTCCTCGATGACATCATAGAGGGATGAGAAGTGCGTTGTCAGATGGGTGCGGGACTCCACATACCAGCAGGAGTAGCGGAGCAACTGCCCAAAGGCGCTATCCTCAAGGGGGAGCAAGTGATGGCTCTTTGCATAAGCATCCAAGGCCCAGATGCTCTGGGCGATTGTCTCCTTGGAGAGGTCCATCGAATAATCAAACTGTGCGCAGATCTTGAAGAGCGTCAGGAATCGCTCATCCTCATCAGAGAGCATGTCATAGACCTCTTCGCTACCGATGAGAATGACCTTGATCGGAAGGGGGACCACCTGTGGCCTGATCATCTTGCTTTTCAGCTCCCCCTTGGTGACAAGCCCTGCCTCATACGCCAATGCGTTTGCATCGAGATACCGCTTAAGCGATTCCCAGAGGCCACTCTCTCCCAGCAGTTTTTCTGCCTCTATGACGATGAACCCACCTGCTGCCTCAAGCAGAGAGCCTGCATGCAGGCTGAGGTGGGGGATTTTCTCATCTGAGTCCACAGAACCAAAAAGGTTGTCGAAGGTGGGATAAGACTCAATGACCAGGGGACGTTGTCTTGTCTGTGCATGATTTACCAGCAGGTTGGCTTGGTACTTCCGTGCTATCGGGTCACTCTTGAGCATCTCTGCATCAAGGTGCTGGATATGGATAGCTTCCCGGGCAAGGTCAGCCTTGAGATGGGCAAAGTAGGAGGAGAGTTGCCGATTGTCGGGGAACTGTTGCTCCAGTTGGTCCACAAGGTTCTCTGCTTTCTCCAAAAAGTGCTCCCTGTCCTGAGTCAGGTTGAGCAGATCCTGGTTGAATGCACTGCAGGCATCACAGAAACGTTCTCCTTCCCCTGGGCGGAATGTGAGGGCAGAGGGGCTGTCTGGTTGTTTGAAATTACACACATAGACAATGTCCCTGATAGCATCGATATTGTTTCTCTGGTGCTCGGCACAGTAGCGTACCGCCTCATGTCTCCCGCTCGTGGCTTCTCCGCTTACAAAGATGTTGTATCCACATTTCTGTAGACTGAGCCCAATCTCGAGGCTGCGAAGAGCCCTTGGCTGGCCAACGATATGTTCCCTGCTGCCCAAAGCCCGGCATTCACTGATAAGCAAGGGATCAAAATCGAAGGAGGCTTCTTCATAGGTGAGCGGATGAACCCGCTTTTTGATATCGGTCATGAGGGAACTATAGGTGGTGGAACAAAAGGTGTCAACTCTATATACTAGGCTCATGAAACGAAGCAAACTTGTTGCCTATCTTGATACATATCTGGAAATTGGGGCTTTTGAGGGTTTGGATCGATCCCTCAACGGTTTGGTTGTAGGAGGAGCTGAGAAGGATGTTCGCAAGGTCGCCTTCGCCGTTGATGCCTGCCAATCTACCTTTGAGAAGGCCATAGAAGAATGCGCTGATCTGCTTATCGTGCACCATGGGCTCTATTGGGGAGTTCCCCTACCCATCACCGGGGTACACCATACGCGCATCAGTACGTTGCTGAAAGGAAATCTGGACCTGTATGTTGCCCATCTGCCCCTCGATGCACACAGCAAGGTGGGAAACAATATTGTCATGGCTGGAAAGCTGGGTTTGCAGGATATTGAGCCCTTTGCCCCCTATAAAGGCACCCCGTTGGGATACAAGGGTGTACTCAAGGACGGGGGAGACACCAAGTGGATTGCTGAACGGCTTGGTTTTGAGAATCCAGTGGTGCTTCCATTCGGTAAGGGAACCATTACAACGGTG
>JAIMZO010000129.1 GCA_020054965.1 Spirochaeta sp.
CCCAGAAGGTCATCTCCCTTTGTGAGTCTCTGGATATTAACATCAGCGAGATCTCTGTCCCTTACAGAAAGTCAGCAACCTAAATTTTGTAAGTTACAGATTAAAGTTTTGTTGCATACAAGAAAGAGCAGGCTTTTTATGGCCTGCTTTTTTCTTGTATGCTTCAATTGTCGTCCAGATGCATGAACTTGAGGGGATTGCTGTGAACCATCTGATGTATCTCGTCATCAGTGAAAGGTGACTCCTCAAAGATTCGATAATATGAGGTGTATGATTCAACTTTTACAAGGTTGACCGAGAAATCCGTACCAAAGAGACTTCTGGAGAGTATGGTCTGCCTTTGCTCATCATCAAGTGATTTCAAATAGTTAGAGAGCAGCAGGTAGAAATCAGGGTTGCTTCCGCTGAATGAGACATCTGCATATACATTTGGATAGAGTTGCATAAGCTCAACAAGATCATGAAACCAGGGAGAATCAGGTACCCTGCTTGTCAATCCAGATATAAGAGACAAGGGATTTTTTTGCAGTTGGTTGTACTGCCAACCATAGTGGGCAAAGTCAATCCTGAGCATAGGGTAGCGTGCAAGCACCGGTTTATAGGAAGATGGTGCAGTATATTTCCAAGCTTCCTTCGCAGGAACACCCCTAAATCCCTGATCGTCACAGTGGGTTATGATTGGAATGGCGTGATTGGTGCAGAACTCGTAGATCATGATGACTTTATCACGCTGTTCTGGGTCGGTAGGCCATGGGTCATATCCAAGTGGCGGATAGAACTTGATCCCATAGAATTGCTTCTTGTCATTTTCTATATGAATATAGGTGTCCAGCAGTTTCTCTATGAAGTCCATGGTATGGACTTGGGGGTTGATACCCAGAAAAGGGAAGAACTCGAACAATCCATCAGGATGGGTTGTTCTGTAATATTCAAATCCCTCCAAGGTGTCTTTCACATAATCGAGAATTTTTTCTTCATTGGGAGCAGGGTAATAGAGTGAGTCGTTTCTGATCTTGTTGCTGGAAAAGTCCATCAAGAGCGGGCACATCGCCATCTTGTCATAGGTACGGGAACGCATGTGCATTTTCCCGTCACGGATATAGGGTTCTTCAGGTCGAAGGGCTTCCTCGTCATGGCTGGGGAATTTTCCCAAGAGGTCATCCTCCATCATGACCAAGGTCTCCCCGATGGTCTGTTCAAAGGTAGTCAATGTATTAGTGATACGGTTGAGCAGTGCAGCACTCTTGCGATTCTTGTTGGTCAGGATATAGCTAGGGGAGAGGGTTCCACTGGTCACCAATTCCCCGATACCTCCTTCCAACGAGGAAAAGAACGATAGCAAATTTGGATGTATAATATTCATCACATGAAAATGCTGGTCGAAGAAGTAATTCATACAACCCTCCCGGGAAGGTGATGAAGGGTCGCAGCCCCCCTCATATAGATCATATACCCATCTTCTTTTTCAACCTTGCCCACGAGTCCTTGAGCGTTACGGTTCTGTTGAAAACGAGATGATCTTGACTGCTGGCCTTGCTGTCAAGGCAGAAGTAGCCGTTACGGATAAATTGCAGGTAATCCCCTTCCTTTGCTTGCTTGATCTGGGGCTCAGCTTTGGCATTGCTGACAATCTGCAAGGAATCGGGATTCAGGTCATCGAGATAGTTGCCTGTTTCTTTCCCTGGGTACTCAGTGAGGAACAGTTTATCATAGAGGCGAGCCTCTATGGTAACCCCTTCAGAAGCACTGACCCAGTGACTTGTTCCCTTGACCTTTCTACCATCAGGAGTGGTACCTCCCCTGGATTCAGGATCATAGGTACAATGCACTTCTACGATGGTGCCATCATCATCCTTTACCACAGAGTGAGCGGTCACATAGTAAGCATACTTGAGTCTCACCTCATTGCCAGGATAGAGTCTGTGATACTTCTTCGGTGGATCTTCCATGAAGTCTTCCCGTTCGATGTACAACTCTCGTGAGAATGGGATCTGATGGGTCTTGCTGTTCGGGTCTTCGGGGTTGTCCACTGCCTCAAAGTACTCGACCTTGTCTTCGGGGTAGTTGTCGATGACCAGCTTCAAAGGATCCAAGACGACCATCAATCGATCGGCACGCTTGTTCAGGTCTTCACGAACACAGAATTCCAAGAGGGAGTAGTCAACAACCCCTTCAACCTTTGCAACGCCGACACGACTGATAAAATCCTTCATCGATTCAGGGGAATATCCTCGTCTCCTGATACCACTGATGGTAGGCATTCTTGGATCATCCCATCCATCCACGATTCCCAGCTTAACCAAGTTGAGAAGCCTTCTCTTGCTCATCACGAAATAATTGATGTTCAAGCGGGCAAATTCATACTGATGAGGTGTATGCTCAATACCATCGATGCTGGTTGCCCAATCATAGGCAGGACGGTGGTCCTCAAACTCCAGGGTACAGATTGAGTGGGTGATGCCTTCTATCGCATCACTGATGGGATGAGTGAAATCATACATGGGATAGATGCACCATGTATTCCCGGTTCGTGGATGTGAGGCAAACTTTATACGGTAGAGAGCAGGGTCTCGCATGTTCAGATTTGGACTGGACATGTCGATCTTGGCACGAAGGATATACTTTCCTTCTGGGTGCTTGCCTTCACGCATCTCAAGGAACAGCCTTAGATTCTCCTCGATGCTTCTCTCCCTGTCTGGACTGTTTTTCCCAGGTTCCTTCAAGGTTCCCCGGTACTCCTTCATCTGCTCGGCAGTGAGGCTGTCAACATAGGCTTTCCCTTGTTTGATCAACTCGATTGCTATTTCATACAGCTGCTGATAATAGTCAGAGGCATGGTACTCATGCTCGCCCCATTCATAGCCCAGCCATTTGATGTCACGCTTGATGGAGTTTATATACTCCTCATCTTCCTTCTCAGGATTGGTGTCGTCAAAACGGAGATGGCAGCGACCTTGGTATTTTTCAGCAAGTCCGAAATTGATGCAGATAGACTTGATATGTCCTATATGCAGATATCCATTGGGTTCAGGGGGAAATCTGGTTACGATGGTATTATTAGGAACCCGGCCGGCCGCCAGGTCATCCTCGATGATTCGCTCCAGAAAATTCAGAGGAGTCTTCTCTTCTGTCTCCACTTCATTGTGCTCGTCCATCATTGTCCTTCCTTATACTTTTTCAAAGGGGCTTCTCTGAAGATAGCACATAGTAGCACAACCATTAGTGTTGTGCGAGAGGCTATCAGGTCTCTTTCGTATAATCCAATGCGCTCATGGAAGCTCCAGCTTCTTCACTCCCCTCGTTGGCGAAGTAGGGTCCGAAGCTTACCGACCTCTCGATTCCAGGAAGCGTGAAGGTTCCTGACCAGTTCACTGGGCTTTCACTTTGCCTGCTATATCCGATTGAGACTTGGGAACCTCTGCGTTTCATTCTCCAGATTACGGGAACATTCCCTGTCATGTGGGGAATCCTGCAGTAGTTACGATAGCCGGCGATCGTCACATGGATTTCCAAGGCTTCAGCATTCATCCCCACAGCAATGAAATCGGTGTCCAGGTGATAGAAGCAAACACCTGAAAAGACCTTATCCCCATCGCTCGAAAGCGTCATTTCACAAGAGAAATCATCATCAGAAACTGCAAGCAAGAGAGGTCCGTCGGGCAAGTGCATCTGTGGCTCCACCATAAGGGAAACCGATCGGTAGTCCTTCTGCCATGATCGGGGTTTTCCCATCCATCGAAAATCGCGCATCGTAATCTTTCTCATATGTGCAGTATATGAGAGTTGTGTCATTTTATCCATAACCACTTTATGTTGTGGTGAAGTTGTTGTACCTTATATCATATGAAGTCACCAAAAGAATTCGCATTGGAAAAATATTTAATGGCACAGTTGGAGGAAGGTACCGACAGCTACCGTTTGGCATCCCTCCTGATTCAGGATCCTGAGATAGAGGCATTGCAAGAGTATGCCAACAGTGTTTCAATCAAACGATTGAACTACAATGATCACGGTCCGGTGCATATGCGCCAGGTTGCGATTAACGGGGTAAGGATGCTTGCCTTGCTCAAGGAAGCAGGGATCAAGACCTCCTTGGAGCAAGAGGATAGCGGAAGCTACGAGGATAGCATGCTCTCCTTGTTGCTTGCCTCCTTCGTGCATGACCTTGGCATGAGTGTTGGACGAAGTGATCATGAATTAACTGGTTTGGTGATTGCACGCCCCATTATGGATCGTATTCTCACGCAGCTCCTGGGTGGCCAGTTGGCCCGCAAGATAGCCATTATCTCGGTTGCCAGTGAAGGGATCCTCGGTCATATGGCCAACAGGAAGGTCCACTCACTGGAGGCAGGTATGCTCTTGATTGCTGATGGTTGTGACATGGAGAAGGGTAGGGCCAGAATACCCATGCGTATCATGAGCCATGCAAAGGTTGGTGATATTCATAAATATTCTTCCAACTCTATTGAGAAGGTAACGATCACCAAAGGTGACTCAGTTCCTATCCTCATTGATATTGCCATGAGTAGTGATGTAGGATTTTTCCAGGTCGAGGAAGTACTGTTGCCCAAGATTTCCATGAGTCCAGCCAAGGCATACGTACAGGTTCATGCAGGGGTTGTTGGGCAAGAGAGAAAGAAGTATTTATAGGAGTGAATCATGATTGGAGTTATTGGAGAAGCGTTGATTGATTTTATCGCCAAGGGAACACTTGGCTCATCTGTCCCGTATGACTCTGTGGTAGGAGGATGCGCATTGAATACCGCTGTTGCTACCTCCAGGCAAGATTCACCTGTTGTATATATTGGAAAAATCTCTGGAGATATCTTTGGACAGCGGATGCTCAACCATCTTATCGAGAGTAAGGTATTGTTCGATCCCAGTCTCTGTGCTGCACCACAACCATCACTGCTTGCCATGGCTAGCCTTGATGCAGAAGGTAAGGCAAACTATACCTTCTACACAGAAGGGACCGCTGTAGTCAGTATGACCAAAGCGGAGTTGCTCTCTGCTCTCCAGGAACATACTAATCTGAAAGTGGTTCACATAGGGTCATTGGCATTGGCTCTTGAGCCACTCTCAGAGGTAATCATATCGGCATTGCAATCATATGAGCCTAAGCCCGTGATTTTTCTCGATCCCAATGTAAGACCAGCTGTCATACCTGATATGAATGTATTTAGATCAAGGATTGAGGCGGCAATGGACTTGTCGTCCTTGGTCAAGATCAGTGATGAGGATCTTCTTCTG
>JAIMZO010000130.1 GCA_020054965.1 Spirochaeta sp.
TGACGATCATACCACCGCTTCCCATCATGGAACCAATGCGGACCAAGGAACCAAAATCGATCGGGGTATCCAGGTCAGCATCGGTGATAACACCGCCGGAAGGACCACCGGTCTGAACAGCCTTGAACTTCTTGTCATTGGCAATTCCGCCACCGATGTCGTATACGATCTCACGAAGGGTTGTACCCATCGGGACCTCTACCAGACCGGAGTTACGGATCTTACCGGTCAGGGCAAATACCTTGGTTCCCCTGCTGTCAGGAGTACCGATCTTGCTGAACCAGTTGCCACCCTTGGTGATGATGACGGGAATGTTTGCCCAGGTCTCAACGTTGTTGATGACTGTCGGCTTGCCCCACAGTCCCTTTACAGCAGGGAATGGAGGACGAGGTTGCGGCATACCACGCTTGCCTTCGATGGACTGCAAGAGTGCAGTCTCTTCACCACAGACAAAGGCACCGGCTCCAAGGCGGATCTCAATATCGAAATCAAAACCACTGCCCAGGATGTTCTCTCCAAGGAGGCCGTATTCACGAGCCTGCTTCATGGCAATTTCCAGTCGATGGATGGCCAAGGGGTATTCTGCACGGATGTAGATGAACCCTCTGGTTGCACCGATTGCCTTGCCACAGATGGTCATTGCCTCAAGCACACTGTGTGGATCACCTTCGAGCGTGGAGCGGTCCATGTAGGCACCCGGATCACCTTCATCAGCATTGCAGACGACGTATTTGGTATCGCCTTCAGCCTGACGGGAGAAGTTCCACTTCATCCATGTCGGGAAGCCAGCACCGCCTCGACCACGAAGCCCAGCTGTTTTCAGTTCCTCGATGATGTCCTCGCTGGTCATCTCAAAGAGAGCTTTCTCCAAGCCCTGGTATCCATCACGGGCGATGTATTCATCGATATTTTCCGGATCAATGAATCCACAGTTGCGAAGTACAATCCTGAACTGTTTCTGGTAGAATTTGATATCCTCCACCTTCGCATTCTTCCGGCTTGCTTCCTTGTCATACAACAGGCGGGAGACTTCACGGCCCTTGATGATGTGCTCACTGATGAGCTCTTTTGCATCTTCGGGTTTTACTTTCACGTAGAAGGAGTCTTCTGGCAGTATCTTTACAATTGGTCCCTGCTCACAAAAACCGAAACATCCGGTCTTTACAATCTGTACCTCGTCCGCAACTCCCTGAGCCTTGCACTCCTCCAAGAGGTTCTGGTAAATCTGGTCCGAGCGGCTCGATTCACACGCTGTTCCCCCACAGACCAAAATGTAGTTTCTGAACGCCATTATTTACCCCCATCCTTCTTGATGATGTCAGCTGCAGGACGATCGAACATATGGTCGGTTACCAGCTGCTTCCCGATAATATGCTGCTCAACTATCTTGCGTGCCGTCTCCACATCCACTTTTCCATAAATGACATCGGGCATACCGGGAACAATGACCTCGATGGTCGGTTCCACATAGCACAGTCCCATGCATCCGGTCTGGGTGACCGAGACATTGTCAATTTTCTTCTCGTCGAGGACTTCCAGAAAGGTATCAAGTACCGGTTTGGCACCGGCTGCTATACCACAGGTCCCCATGCCAACGATAATACGGGCATCCTTGCCCTCGATATCGCGCTTCTGGATCTCATTCTGCTTCTTTTCACGGAGCTTTCTCAGCTCTTCAAGTGTCATTTTAGCCATGTTCATATCTCCTGTTGTCTGGAAGGTGACGTATTTCTTCTGTGCATATCCAGCAGAGTCTCTTCACGATACTGTTCCAGCTCTTCCTCCTGGGAGACAAGGTACTGCCTGAGCAGTGCCAATGTTCCACTGGTCTGAAATGGTCCAAGGACCGCTTCAAGCTCGCTTTTCCGAAGCGTATACCGGTCTCCACCCTTTCCTGTTTCCAAACTCCGCTCAATCACCAGCTCCTCACAGAGAGGGTGGGTGAGTAAAGCAAGGAAAGTGGACGCCACATTCCCCATAGGAGGGGCGTCTATGTGGTCCAGGCGGAATGAGAAGGAAACCGTGGTTCCGATTCCTTCTTCCGATTGCAGGGCAAAGGTCCCATCACAGGCATCACAGGCCTGAGCGAGAAACGGCAAGCCCAATCCGACCTTTCGCTTCTTGTGCTTTTTCCCGTCTGAAAAAAACGGGTCCAGCGCACGTCTCTGCATCTCTGCATTCATTCCCTTTCCGTTGTCTTTTACCTCACAGGAAAGCTTGGTTCCCGTCTCGGCAAAGGTAATTTCAACCAGGGAACTGCCTGCCTCAAACGAGTTCTGTACGATATCCAGCAGATAGTCATCGATGCAGATATGCATAGAGAGATACCTCTCTCCTTTATCTGAACTTCGCGATGATTCCGGCAACCTGGTCCTTGGTGACCTTACCGAAAACCTCTCCACCAACGGTCATGACCGGGGCAAGCCCGCAGCAACCGACACAACGCACAGCCTCCAAGGAGAAGAGCCCATCTTCTGTTACTGCTCCTACCGACAAATTCAGTTGCTTATCCAACTCGTCAATGATCGCCTGACCACCCTTGAGATAGCAGGCAGTACCCATGCACACCTGAATGTTGTGCTTGCCTGGTTTGGTCAGCTTGAAGAAGTGGTAGAATGTTACGACACCCCAGATGGTTGCCAAAGGCACATCAAGCAATTCTGCTACCTTATCAGCCGCTTCGCGGGAGATGTAGCCATGTTCTTGCTGCACCCTGTGGAGCACCATAATGAGATTACCCTGCTTGGTTTTCCATTCCTTGATAAATGCCACCAATTCGGGTGAGAACGTGACTTCATTAATGTCCGACATGTAACCTCCAGTACCCAATTTATGTTTTGGTGTATCCTAACACTTTTCCAGAGAGTTTGTACATATCTCTTTCGCTATTAACTCTTTTTTTCAAGGGAGTAAAGGATTTTATTTGAAGTATATTGACCAATTCTTCGAGTTAATGTACATTATTTCACATAAATAGGAGATTCCACCATGAACAATGACCAGCTGATACGGATCACTCGCTACTATCGCTCGCTTAATCGTCTCAAGACCATCGGACTTGAGAAAGTGTTTGCCCACAACCTTGCCGATGCAGCAGGCGTTTCGGCGGCCATCGTACGCAAGGATTTCTCCCAGCTGGGCATCCATGGCCAGAAACGTGGTGGGTATGAGATCCACGAGCTGCTTAAAGGATTGGGTGAGATCCTCGGGAAAGGGGACAGCCAGAACTGCATCATCGTAGGGTGTGGAAGGATCGGGAAGGCCTTGATGCACTACAATGGGTTTGAGCCTGATGGTATCAGGATAGTCGCAGGCTTTGACAGTGACCCCTTGGTATACAGTGATGCATCGCATCCCGTGCCCATCTACCCGATCAGCAGGATTGACGAGGTTGTCGAGGCACTCGAGGTTACCGCAGGCATTATCACCGTTCCTGAGCAGGCTGCACAGGATAGCTTTGAGCGGTTGCTCGCAGCAGGGGTCATGGGCATCCTGAACTTCAGCCCCATCACGCTCAAGGCACAGAAACTGGAAGATGGACGATCCCCGGTGGTGCACAACATCAACATTGCCCTGGAGCTGGAACAGATCTTCTATGAGTTGAAGTTCCCCAAGAACAGCTGAAGCGCCTAACGGCGAGTGAGGGTCAGCAATACCGGAAGATGGTCGCTGACCCCATTTTTTATCCTGTAATCCCACCCATAGGGGGTACCATCACTCTTCAGAAGGGAGGGAAGCCCACAGGGGGAGAACGCGTCATACTCCCAGCCCAATCCATCAAAAAGGTAGCCATTGCCAAGTATCTGGTCATAGCGGTGCCACTGTCCCGTCCAGCAGCAACTGCCTGGAGGGGAAAGGAACTCGTTCTGGGAATCCAGATACGGACTATACCATTGGGAGGGACCGGCCTTGTCCTTTGCACCGGTAACAGCGAGGGAGCCATCCTGTATGAATTGGTTGCTCAGCGGATATGAGATATCAACCAAGGCGGTCTGCCTTCCTCCCGCATCCCATACAGCATCAGGATTTTCATTGAAATCCCCACAAAGCAAGGTCAGTTTCCCTTCATGGTCCTTCGCAGCCATCGAGAGAGCCCCTGAGAGGGTAATCCGCATCCCCTCGGTCTCCTCATCGCCCCCGATCCTGCTCTTGGCATGTAAGGCGAATACCACCACCTCTCCCCTGCTGGTTTCGATGGTTGCTTCCAGGAACGGCCGGCACCCAGGGGCTGCATGCACCACAGAATCCGAGACAGGATGCCTGCTGATGATGGCCACTGCAATGGGGCTGTCCTCTCCTTTGCTGACCGCATACCAACGATATCCCTTGCGGGAAAGATGGTGGTACAAGAGATCATGTACAACATTGGCTCCTTCCACCTCCTGCAGTACGATGATGTCAGGCAGGGCGAGGGAACGGTCCAGCAGTACACTTGCAAGCGTCTTGAGTCGAAGGCGATAGGAACCTTCATCCCAGCTGTCCGGGTCTTGGTACTCCTCATATTCAGAACCGTCAATTGTTGCATCAAAGAGGTTCTGCACATTATAGGAGAGCACAGAAAATGTCTTCTCATCCGGTGTGATGGTTGCATCGCATCCAGAAAACAGGAACAGGGAAATAGTGAGTAATAGGATCATCATGCCCCTTAAGAGCATGATGTTCCGCTATTGCTTCAGTTCTGTGCGTTTTTCCCGAGTGAATAACTGAAATAGAGCATGGCAACCGCATCCTGTTCATCGAAGGCTTCGATGTCCATCTCCTTTGCTTTCAACAACCCTTGCTTGAGATTCTCAAAACAAGGGTCGAACGAGACATCACTGTTATCCAGGATATCCATGCAGAAGGACCTAAGCGGCTCCCATTCCTTCTTTTCAAAGTAGGAAAGTATAGTCTTATATGCTTGGTCGATCTGATCGAGGTCCCTTGCCTCCGAGAGGAAGGGAGAGAGGAAATCCTTGGGGTACCCGAGATTCATCTGCTCATACAGATGGGAAAGCCGGGGAGAGCCGAACTTCAGGAAGGTGGCAATAACCGCATAGCGGGTCTGGCGGAAGGTGGCACTTCTTCCTTGCTCAACCGAGATGAAGAACTCCTGGTAAAATGTTCCTTCCTTGTCCATGAAACGCTTGGCGATGAGATAGTCGATTATCTCATCAATATGCTTCGCTGAGTGGCTCAGCAGATCGGAAGAG
>JAIMZO010000131.1 GCA_020054965.1 Spirochaeta sp.
ACACAGTATAACATTGCTTGCGGAAGCGGATGTGGAACATGCTGCGAGCATTTTATGCCCGATATAACGGTGAGTGAAGCTCGATTGGTTGCTGCATATCTTCTCTTTGTTAAAAAAGATGAAACCCTTATCGAGGCACTGAGTAGTGCAAGGGGCAATACCAGCGGGCCTTGCCCTCTCTATAACCCTGACTCCCCGTATCACTGCACTGTTTATCAAGCAAGGCCACTTATCTGCCGGTTGTTTGGAGCCTGCGCCAACCAGGGAAAGGACGGAAGGGCAGTGTTCAGACGATGTAAGTATAATGTGGAACAAACCATGCCTTTATCCTTGATCCTGGATGAGGATGTACCGGTGATGCAAGACTATAGTTATGCCCTACGCTCCCTGGATGACGGCAATGGCAAGGTGGGGTACCTCAGTGATATGGTCTCAACCATGGTTGAGCAACTGCGATTTCTCGCAAACATGCTCACTCTGGGCGATACCAATCCGGATGATACCACAACCCCCATTGCAAGTTAGCGGATAACCCTCAGCAGGTACCCGTTAAGGTATTCAGATTCCGGGAAGGAAATCCTGATCGGGTGATCATGTCCCTGGCCGAGTTTCTGGAGAATCTGGATCTCTACCATTGCATCCTTTGCACTCCAGGCCAAGATCATGCGCAGCTGCTCTGCACTGATGGCCGAGCTGCACGAGAAAGTTGCTATGATGCCACCATCCTTGATCTTCTGCATTGCCAGGCGATTCAGGTCCTTGTAGGCTTTCTGGGCTCCTTCTGCCTGTGACTTGGTCTGGGCGAGCTTGGGGGGATCAAGAATCATGAGATCGTAGTGGTCCTTTTCTATATGCCGCATCTGTTCAAAGATGTCACACTGGGTAATTGCCACTTTCTCCCTGCTCCCCTCTGGAATGGTCTTGAGGTCCTGATTGATGTGGATATGAACCAATGCCTGTCGCAGGGCCTGTTCACTGGAGTCCAGGAGATCGACATGCTTTGCTCCAGCTCTCAGGGCATGGAGGGTGAAGGCACCGGTGTAGGAACATCCATCGAGTACCACAGCATCCTTTGCATACGGCTCGATAGCCCGTCTACTCTCACGTTGGTCACAATAGAATCCGCTTTTCTGCCCCTTCCCGGGAGTTACTTCATAGTAGAGGTTGTCTTCACGGAAACGAACAGGGGCCAGTTTCTTGGATGGAATGAAATACTGGCCATCCTGGTAGTAGAGCAGGGTCTCCTTGAGATGTTCTGCAGCAGCAAAAGCACTGTCTGTGTTCAGGATGATCAAGGTTGGCTTGAGCAATGATCCCAATGTTTCCACGATAAGATCCTGGAAGTGATGAGCCACACGACTGCTGATGATGATCCGCAGCATGGTCCCATATACATCCACCACCAAGCCTGGCAGATAGTCGGCCTCGGAGAAGATGATACGGAAGGTAGTGGTTGCCCCTGCCTTGTCCTCGAAAAACATCTTTCTGCGTAGAACACTTTGGGCAATGGTTTGCTTCCACCAGCGTTCATCTATGGTTTGGTTCTCGTTCCAGGAGAGAAGTCGGAGAGGAATATGACTTTCCTTGTCATACCATCCCCATGCAATGAATTGTCCTTCATCTGTTTCTGCCCTGGAGACTCCCGTTTCCAGAAGGGATATGTCATTTGTGATAGCGCCGCTGAAGACCCATGGATGGTGACGTAAGAGTTGTTTCTCCTTGCCACCTTTAATTGTAATGGTTTGCATGGGTACACAATAGCGGAGAGTACTTCTTTTGTCAAAACGTAGGGTCTTCCTTTTGTCGAAACGTTTGTTGACTTGCCACCGTTCCATGTTCGATAATGGCGATATGTTGAAACCGTTGCAAAAAGCAATCCTCTTCGATATGGACGGTACCCTCATTGATACCATTGAGGATATCCGTAGTGCTTTTAATGTTGCTTTTTCCTTGGAGGGCTTGCCTCCCTTCTCGGTGACATTGACAAAACAGGTTGTTGGGCGAGGGCTTTACACTGCACTCAAGAGTGCTTTATCCTACTACGACCACCCCGTTGAGGAAGCTCGGTTTACATTCCTCTATCATTCCATGATGGACCATTATCAGGCACACTATGCTGATAAGAGCCATCCCTATGAAGGCATTCTCCCGCTTCTTGATAGGTTGGAGCGCTCTGGGATTACTCTAGGCATTCTTTCCAACAAAGAGGATGTCCTTACCCAAAAGATTGCCCAAAAACTACTTCCCCGGTATTCTTTCGCATTTGTGAGAGGGTTGGTAGAGGGTTTCCCCAGAAAGCCCGATCGGTATGCCATTGACCTTTTTTGCAGCAGGCAGGGTGTAAACGTAAGTGAACTCTGCTACATTGGGGATAGTGAAGTTGATTATCAGACTGCCCAGAATGCTGGGTGTCCTCATATTCTGGTCTCGTGGGGATTCAGACCGAAGGAAGAACTGCAAGCACTTCCTGGCTCTGTGGTTGTCGATACGGTAGATGAATTGGAGGATGCAATCTATGGCGTACAATGAGAAAGATCTGAGAAGCAAGGCTGAAGCCTATCTACAAGCAGAGGACCAGCAGGTATTCAGGGAAGCTGTCGAACAAGAACTTGCAGATGGGAACTGGGAAGCGCTGTATGATCGCTTTTATACCAGCCTTTCATTCGGCACTGCAGGAATGAGGGGTGTCATTGGTGGTGGGACCAACCGAATAAACACCTACATGGTACGTAAAGTTACCCAAGGCTTGAGTGAGTATCTCTGTGAGGCTTCCGGCAACCCTTCAGTGGTCATCGCATACGACAGTCGTAACTATAGTGAGCTATTTGCCAATGAGGCAGCTCTGGTACTTGCAGCAAATGGGGTTTCTGTTTTCCTCTATCCGGTACTGCATCCCGTTCCGATGCTCAGCTTTGCGGTACGCTATCTGCAAACCACTGCTGGTATTGTGATCACCGCCAGTCATAATCCGTCTCAGTACAACGGTTACAAGGTCTACTGGAAGGATGGGGGACAGGTGACACCTCCCCATGATTTTGGAATTGCTGAACGCGCAAATGCGGTAAAAGCAAAGGATATAAAGAAGATCAGTGCTGAAAGTGCCCGTTCCAAGGGGTTGCTCGTACCTGTCCCTGAAAAAGTCGACCAAGCATATTTTCACACTGCGCTACAGAATCTGAGACGTCCGGCCTTGGTGCAGAATAACCCGATTACAGTGGTGTACACCCCCCTGCATGGTTCAGGCAATCTTCCTTTGCAGCATCTGCTCTCCCAGGTTGGGATCAAGTGCGTGGTTGTGGAGGAACAACAGGAACCTGATGGGAACTTCCCAACCGTTCCCTTGCCCAATCCGGAACATCCAGAGGCGATGAAGATGGCCTTGGCGCTTGCCAAGCGTGAGAAAGCTGACATTGTACTGGGAACCGACCCGGATGCGGACCGGCTGGGGATCGCCATTCCACTTTCCGAAAAGAAAGATGCTTATCACCTACTCACCGGTAACCAGATTGCTGTACTGCTTGCTGATTATCTGATGGGGGCTGATCGTGAGAATCAAGAGAAGAAAACCCCTCTGGTGGTGAAGAGTCTGGTCACTACCGACTTGGTGAAGCGAATTGTCGAGAGCCAGGGGGGGAGGTGCAAGGATGTCCTCACCGGTTTCAAATATATTGCAGAGGAAATTGCTTCCCTGGAAGGTCCGAGAGGAGAGCGTGAATATTTCCTGTTCGGATGTGAAGAGAGCTACGGATACCTGACCCTTCCCCAGGTACGTGACAAGGATGCCATCAGCAGCGCTCTCATGAGTGTCGAGATGATGTGCTACTGGTCCAGCAAAGGACTGACCCTCAAGGATCGATTGGATCAGATTTATGATATATGGGGATTCTCTACAGAGGCGGTCTTTGCAAAGGACTATGAAGGAGCATCAGGGAAGGAGAAGATGGCTCAGATAATGGCCGGGCTGCGAAAACTCAATGTGGGTGATGAGCTGGCCGGGCATGAAATAACCAGCAAGCAGGATTTGCTTGACGGGAAACAAACAGAATTTCCTCCCAGTGATGTCCTTATCCTTTTCCTGGAGGGTGGCGACAAGATAGTGGTACGACCAAGTGGAACTGAACCAAAAATCAAATACTACTTCTTCTTCTCTGCGGAGGAAACAGACCGTGCCGGGTTCGAACAGAACCTGGGTACACGGATAGATGCATATAAGGCGGCCCTCTCGTGATTACTTGCTATTTACTGCAACGACAGAACAAGGAAAACCTCATACTCTCTCCCTACCTTGATACCACCCGGGCAGGGAACTGGAGTGAAGATGAGCAGGTTGTGCTCAAGAGTAGTGGCATGCTTACAAAGAACCAGAAGGATGAAGTTTCCTATGCGCTCTACGCTGCCATTGATTTCAGTGTCGATCGCTGGATTCAGAACAAGCAGTACATCCCAAGACTCCTGATCTCGGCAGCCGTGTTCACCGCTTCCTATTTCTTCATGTCATTGGCGATCAGGGACCCTCTGCCCATGGTTGATGAACTGCTCATCAGCGGAGGTCTGGTTGTGTTTACCTGGAGTTACCTTGCCAAGAAGGACACTCGTTCCTCTGTCGCACAAAGAAGGCGCTATGAGCTGAAGCTGCGTTGTGGGGAGAGAGAACAGGAAATTGATGAACAGTTGTTTGCAGTAGAATCGTTCCTTGATGAAGCATCTTCCGCCGATCCGCTTGAACTGTCCAACAGTCTTGCCTTGGTCTCCTCGGAGCCGCTCAAACCAATCAGCTATGATGGTTCGAATGAGACGCTGAAAGAACTAGGGGACTTATTGGCTCGGTACCTAAGCCTGTACAACAAGAGCCTTTACAGAATGGCGCTGAAAGTCCACAACCAACGGATGCAACGTAAAAAGGATGAGCGTCTTGCTGCCCGTCTGTTTCACCAAAGCATGCAGAAGAGACTTGATATTGGCTTGCTTGCCTTGCTGGTCTCTCTCATGGAGTTGTAGCTGAAGCAAAAAGCAACCCGTGGGGTCTTCCTTGTATATGGAAGACCTTTTTCATCCATTGAAACTCTTGCTCCCATTGTTCACACTGGCCATCTACTTGGCCATCCGTGGGTCATGCCTTTTTGCATATCCTCTACTGGTGGGCTTGGCCTTGGGTGTCCTTGTGCTCATTGCG
>JAIMZO010000132.1 GCA_020054965.1 Spirochaeta sp.
AATACCGTGATCATCATGACCAGCAACCTGGGGAGCCAGCAGCTACTTGCTGCAGAGACGCATGAGGATGGTGCACGTGTGGTTGGTGAGATAATCCACCAGTCCTTCAAACCGGAGTTTATCAACCGTTTGGATGAGATCATCATCTTTGAACGGTTGGGAGAGGAGCAGATCCGTAAGATCGTAGTTTTGCAGCTAGAACAGCTTCGTTCACGATTGCAGAAACGTGGTTTCTTCCTGACCTGGGAGGATGATGTGCTCTCATTGCTTTACAAGGAAGGGTATGATCCCGTCTTTGGGGCTCGTCCAATCCGCCGTGCTGTTCAGCGACTTGTGGAGAACCCCTTGTCGGTACAGTTGCTCTCTGGTGATTTCGGTCCTGGGTCGAAGATCTTGCTTACTCTAGAGGGGGAAGAGGTGGTTGCCCGTAAGATTGGCTAGACTCCACCAGGTGGCGGTATGCCTCGAGCGTGTCGATGTCGGTCACATATGCTTCATCGGCAACCTCGATTGCCTGGACATGGTACTTCTTCAGCAACCCGCGCATGGTAAAAGAGCTTTTTTGTGACCTGATAATTGCAAGGAAACTTGCCTCCAGCAGAACCGGATGCCCGAGTTTTCCTTTGTATGAGGGTCTGGAGACAGGGGCGGTAGTCTGTTCAATCAGATAAAGGTAGTGCTTGCTCTCGATGAGTGGCATATCGGCAAGCGATATGAAAAATGATGAATCATGACCAAGGTATGAGGCTCCACAGATAGTGGAGCTTCCTTGTCCTTTGCGGTAATGTTCATTGTAAACAATCTGTAGCTGGGGGCAGGCGAGATGCGCAACTGCCTGTTTCACTTGATCTGCCATGAATCCTGTGACAAGTACAGTCCTGAGTCCTGCCATCAAAGATTGTTCAACTGCATGTGCAACTATGGTGGTACCCTTGTAGGGCAACAGAAGTTTTTTTCCTTTGCTTCGCATCCCGAGGCCTGCGGCCAGAATAAGATTCTGCATGATTCATCCTTGAGAGAGTTTCGTAATCGTATTATACTCCAAGCCATTATGATTGCCACCTACTTTAATGCCTTGATGGTTGTTCTTGGCTCCTTTATTGGATTATTTCTGAAACACCGGCTGAAAGCCTCTTATCAGGAAGTGGTTTTTACCTCATCTGGACTGATTACCTTGGTCATTGGGTTTTCCATGGCAATGCAGACAGGTTCCTATTTGATCTTGCTCTTCTCTGTGGTCATTGGTGGCTTCATGGGATATGCCCTCAAGATCGAGGACGGTGTAATGTCCTTCGGGTCATGGATGGAAAGGCGGCTCAGCAGAGGCCGGGGTAGCGCAGAGAGTGCGCACAACTTTGCCCTGGGATTCCTTAACGCCTCCCTGCTGTTCTGCAGCGGAGCCATGACAGTCGTGGGGGCAATCCAGGCAGGCACTGTTGCTGACTATCAGTTGATTCTGGTGAAATCCGTCATGGATGGATGCATGGCAATCATATTCACTGCTGCCTATGGTATAGGTGTCATGGCGAGTGCCCTCTTCATCCTGCTGTATCAAGGCTTTTTTACGTTGGCAGGGGGGTGGATAGCCCCAATACTTGGGGATGCAGGCATCAATGAGCTGGCATCAGTTGGTGGTGTATTGTTGATGATGATTGGTTTTGGTCTGCTGGATATCAGAAAAACCAAGACTGGTAATTTTCTGCCTGCGATGGTTATCGCACCTCTGCTTGCTCTGCTTGCTCCAACGTTTAAGAGCCTTTTTTCGGGCTTTGGTTTGTAGGAGTGTTGTTCTTGAAGTAGTACAGAAGAGACTGGATGACCTCCAGTTGTTGATGGTCAAGTTCTTCTATCTGGGCTATGACAAGCTTTTTGTATTGGGTGATATTCTCGGCAGCTTCTTCGCTCGCCATTGATTCCCAGTTGTTCCCATTCTCCAGCCACTCGAGACTCACTCCAGTGAGTTCGGTTATTTTCATTGCAACATGCAATGGGGGACGTCTGTCGGTATGGATCCAGCTGGAGAGGGTACTGCGTTTGACGTCGAGCATGGTGGAAAGTTCCACCACCGTAGGTGAATTAAGAAGAAGAATGACTCTGTCCCAGAATGTTTGCATGCTATGAATATAGCAAGAAAATTGAGGTAATGACGATATTAGGTCATATTTTTATAGAAATAAATAATACAAATTTATAACTATATATAAAGTAATCAGTAAAAATATGAGAGAAATGACAAAAAATCATCATCCATGGGGAAACGGATGATGATTCATTATCATTTGGCGGGTGCTATCCTCGTTTAACTGCATCCTGGAGAGCCGTATCTTCGCTGAGATCCTTTTCAACAGGACATGCATCAATGTTCCAGATATCCTTTGCATATTGTGCAATGGTTCTGTCGCTGGAGAATTTTCCACTTGAGGCAATATTCAACACTGCAATCCTGTTCCAAGCGTTCCTGTCTCCCTTGTACAGTTCCCTTGCCTTACGATGTGCCTCGCTGTACATCCGAAGGTCTGCAAAGTGGTAATATCTGTCGCCTTCCTCAAACAGGCTTCTGCGTAGTGGTTCAAAGATATTCGGTTCATTGATGTTGAAGTAGCCACTGAAGAGCAAATCAATTGCATCCTTCACCTCCTTGTCAGCCATCACCAATGTGAATGGATCGTATGAGAGGCTCAATTTCTGGATTTCCTCTTCTGTGTTGCCGAAGATGAACATGTTCTCTTCACCAACTTCTTGGGCGATCTCAATATTCGCACCATCCATGGTTCCTATGGTCAAAGCACCATTACACATGAATTTCATGTTCCCTGTTCCAGAGGCCTCAGTTCCAGCTGTTGATATCTGTTCTGAGAGGTTTGTGGCCGGTATGATGGCCTCTGCCATCGAGACCCGGTAGTTTGGCATGAAGTGAATGGCGAGGCGGTCATTGGTTGCCGGATCCTCATTGATCACCTTTGCGATATTGTTTATCAGCTTTATGATCAATTTCGCATTGACATATCCCGGGGCTGCTTTTCCTCCAAAGAGGAAGGACGTGGGTTCCATATCTTTTGTGGCAGCTCCTCCCATCTTCAGGTCATTGTACATGAGCAGTATGTTCAAGGCATTGAGCAACTGTCTCTTGTATTCATGGATTCTCTTTACCTGGACATCAAAGAACGTGTTTGGATTGATGATCATGTTGCTGTCTTTCTGCAGGAAGGCAGCTGCATGAATCTTGTTCTCCTGTTTGATTGCTGCAAAATCAGTGAGGAAGTTCTTGTCTTCAGCAAACGGTTTGAGTTTCCCAATCTGGCTATAGTCGGTGATCCAGCCATCGCCGATGGCACTGTTAATCAATGCTGCAAGCTTGGGGTTTGAAGCGAGCAACCATCGGCGTTGGGTAATGCCATTCGTCTTGTTGTTGAAACGGTCCTTGAAGATAAGATTGAACTGCGGGAACATGGACTTCTTCAGCAACTGTGAGTGCAATTCGGCAACCCCATTGGTGCTGTGGCTTCCAATGATTGCCAGGTGTGCCATACGAACCTGTTTTGGGTTTGTCTCTTCGATGATGCTTATCTTGCTGAGCATTTGCGGTTGAAGAGGGAAGTAGGAGACGGCCTGTTGCAGGAATCGGTGATTGATCTCGAAGATGATCTGCATATGACGGGGAAGTATCTTCTGCAACATGGGCAGAGACCATTTCTCAAGTGCTTCCGGCATCAAGGTATGGTTGGTGTACCCCATAGTCTTCACGGTAATCTCCCATGCTTTATCCCAATCGAGATCCTCCTCATCAACAAGAAGACGCATCAATTCAGGCACAGCCAGGGATGGGTGTGTGTCATTAAGCTGGATTGCTGCATAGTCTGGGAGTACTCCCCAGTTGTTCTCTTTCCGTTTGAAACGGTTGATGATGTCTGCGAGGGAGCAGGCTACAAAAAAGTACTGTTGTTTGAGTCTCAGCTCCTTGCCCATGTATAGAGTGTCATTGGGGTAGAGTACTTGGCTCAGGTTTTCTGCACTGATTTTGGAGCGGACTGCCTCGGTGTAATCGCCGTCATTGAATTCATGGAAATTGAACTCTTCCGGGCTTTTTGCAGACCAGAGACGGAGTGTGTTCACCGTTTTGCACCCATAACCGATGATCGGTGTATCGTAGGCAACGCCGTTGACCACATCCGAGCCACTCCACTTGAAACGATCGCGTCCATGTTCCCTGATCACCTGGACTTCTCCGCCGAATTGGACAGGGTACACTACATCAGGTCTGTGTATTTCCCAAGGATTGCCATCACGCAGCCAGTTATCCGGTTGTTCTACTTGCCATCCATTCTTTATCTGTTGGCGAAAAATTCCATAATTGTAACGAATTCCATAGCCATACGCGGGAATCTCAAGAGTAGCAAGAGAGTCTAGGAAACAAGCGGCAAGTCGGCCGAGTCCCCCATTCCCTAACCCGGCATCCGGTTCCACTTCGCTAAGTTCCTCATAGGTATACCCCAGTGAGGAGAGGGCTTCCATCACTTCATTCTCGATGCCGATATTGATGATGTTGTTCGTCATCGCTCTTCCCATGAGAAATTCCAGAGAGAGGTAATAAACCCGTTTCGCCCCGTTTGCACGTTGGGTTTTTCGACTCTGGTTCCACTGATGGATGATTCTGTCCCGAACTGAGAGCGCAAGGGCTGTATAGCGCCCTTCTTTGGTAGTATGATAAATACCTGCATCCTGACTGTACTTGAGATGTTCAGCAAAGTCTTGGGCAATGTCTTTGGCACTGTGACCGTACTTGGTTTTTTGTTGATCCTGCATAGGAACTCCTTGTGTTTCGTACAAATAGCACACCCCCACTATATAAGATTGGCGTTTTCTGGGCAACAGGCCCAACTTTTTCTTCTTTCTTGAACAGGTATATTGACAAAAGACCTGCTCTTTGGTAAGTTAGCTTCTGCATGTTGCAGGTTGGTATGCTCGTGGATTTGCCTGCAAGTGACCGACGCCCTTGTAGCTCAGTCGGTAGAGCACCACCATGGTAAGGTGGGGGTCAACGGTTCAAATCCGTTCGAGGGCTCTTTTTTTATCCCCTTCC
>JAIMZO010000133.1 GCA_020054965.1 Spirochaeta sp.
CTCAAAAATATTTTTTATGTCCAATCAGGTTATCGAACAAAAAGTCCGCAATGTTATTGAACAAATCCGCCCTTATTTACAACGCGATGGTGGAGATATTGAATTTATTGAACTTACTGATGAAATGAATGTGAATGTCAAGCTGGTGGGTACAGACCCCGGCATCAGTGCAGCCTTCAATGGAGGTACCCATATGCCTTTCGAGGACATTGGGCTGATGCGCATGATCCCAAACCTTACCATCCTTGAACCCTCCGATCCGGTCAGCTTGAAGGCTTTGGTCAGGCAGTGTGCCGAACACTATGGTTGTACCTACATGAGGCTCCATCGGAAGACAATCCAACCATTGTATGCAGAGGATGAGGTGTTCACCTTGGGGAAGGGAAAGGTACTGAAAGATGGCAGTGACGTAACCATTATCGCCCTTGGCGCAATCCTGGTCCCAGAGGCCCTCAAGGCGGCAAAAATCCTTGGGGAGCAAGGTATCAACGCAGCAGTCATCGATATGCATACCGTCAAGCCTCTGGATGAGGAACTTGTCCTCACCTACGCAAGGAAAACAGGTGCCATCGTTACAGCCGAAAACCACCAAGTTGCAGGCGGCCTAGGAGCAGCTGTTGCTGGTTTGCTCAGCACTACGATTCCTACCCCCATGGCAATGGTGGGCATCCATGATGAGTTCGGCCAGGTGGGAACGCAGGATTGGCTGCAAGCCTACTACAAGCTCACTGCAGAAGAAATCGTACGAAAAGCACTTTCACTAAGGAGCAAATCATGAAAATTGCAATTGCATCAGACCTCTCAGGGTTCCCTCTCAAGGCAGAGATCACCAAACATCTGCAGGAACAAGGCTATGAAGTGCTCGACTTCGGCATTGATTCCGCAGATAAGCCACAACCCTACTTCATCCAGGCTCCCAAGGTTGCCTCAGCCATCCAGAAAGGGGAGGCCGAGAAAGGCATCCTGATATGCGGGACGGGACAAGGCATGGCCATTGTCGCCAACAAGCACAAGGGCATCTATGCCTGCGTAGTGGACAGCATCTTCAGCGCAGAGCGGGCAAAGATTGTAAACAACGCCAATGTAATTACGATGGGAGGGTGGATTACCGCCCCCTTCCTCGGCGTGCAGATTGTTGATGCTTGGCTGGCAATGTCCTTTACCCAGAAAATGGAGTTCAAGAAGGACTTCCTCAGCAATGCATTCTCCCAGGTACAGGCCCTCGAAGAGGAGCATTTCAAATGATCAGCAGCCTGCTAAGCCCCGTCCACATCTTGAGTTTTTCTTCCTTGCAAGGTACTGAACTTGAAAGAATCCTGCGTTATACGGCAAACCTTACTGGCCCATTGCATGTCAGTATCGTAACTGACGACGCTCCCATACAAGGGAAGCAGGTCCTGATTGATGAGCTGGCAGAACTCACCCCTGTTGAGATATTCAACCAGGTGCAACCCAATCCGAGAACCGAAGACATTGAGGCAATGTTTCATGACAAGCGGTTCATGGATACCGATATCATCCTAGGAATCGGAGGGGGCAGTGTCCTGGATTCAGCAAAAGCCTTGGCGATGCTGATGACCAACAAGGGCTCCCTTGATTCGTACCTGCAGGGGAAACCCATCACCAAAGGTTCCCTGCCCTTGGTCTTGATTCCCACCACCGCAGGAACCGGATCTGAGGTTACAAAAGTGGGGGTGTACAGTGATGGCACAGGGAGAAAGCACACCTTGGGGTCTCCTCTCATGAGTGCACATACTGCAATCCTCATCGCTTCCCTGCTCGATACGGTTCCTCCTGGACTCTGTGCAGCAACAGGTCTGGATGCACTCGACCATGCACTGGAGTCCATCTGGAACAAGAACAGCACCACAATCACGAGGGAGTGTGCAAGGGAAGCAGCTTACAAGGTTCTTCAGACACTTCCCAAGCTGTATGACGCAACCGTGGAGAACCAAGAGAGAAGTGCCTTGCAACAGGAAATGCTGAGAGCATCCAATGAGGCTGGAATCGCCTTCAACCTCACGGGTACTGCGGCAGGTCATGCAATATCCTTCATCCTCTCAGAGAATTGGCATATACCCCATGGGCTGTCCTGTGCGTTTACCTTGCTTGAGGTATTCGATTGGGCTGCAAGGGATGAGCAGAACCGTGAGGAACTTGCAAAGCTGGGAAAGATGATGCATCCCGAGCAAGTGGGAAGAGATGCATTGGTCTCTGCACTGCGTGGTGACATTGCTTCCTTGCTCTCCCACCTCGGGATTCCCCGTAGTTTCCAGGACCTCTCCCTGGATATCGACAGCGAAACAATCCGTAGGGAATTTTCTCGTGTAGAGAGCGACCCAAAGCTGCACAACCAGGTTCCGCCTCTTTTGATGGAGGATCTCTACTCACTTTTGGAGGCAAAAAGGTGACCACCTTGGTCCTCAGTGGACTGGTGGTCTTTGTGACCCATGCCCTAGAAGCAGTGACAGGATTCGGATGCTCCGTGCTGGCAATGCCATTTGTCAGTGCATTGCTGGGAGTCAAGACAGCGGTAAAGGTCATCACCATCCTCGCTTGGCTGCTGGCACTGTATATTGTGATTCGGAATTTCTCCAAGATCGACTGGATACAATATTCCATCATCACTGGCTTGATGCTCCTGGGGCTTCCTGTGGGCATGTACTTGTTCCGCTCACGGCAGAGCAGTAGCCTGAACCTGATACTAGCCGTCTTCATCATTGTGGTATCGGTCAGCCAACTCTACCGTCAGGCAAGAAGGACAGGTGACAGTGCACCCCCTACAGGGTATAAGGTACTCCCCTATTACCTCTTTCTCTTCCTTGGTGGTATTGTGCACGGGGTGTTCTCCTCTGGTGGTCCGCTTGTGGTACTGTATGCAACCAGAGCCCTGCCGGACAAGGGAAAATTCAGGGCAACACTCTGTCTGCTCTGGACAACACTGAACACCATCATCATTGCAGGGTATCTCATCGAGGGATCGCTGACGCTTCCGGTGGCAAAAACCACAGCGATGCTTGTTCCGTTTGTGGTGGCAGGCATCATTGCAGGGGAGCATATCCATGACAAGGTTGATGCACGTCATTTTTCCATAATTGTCTTTTCCCTCTTATTGGCTACTGGTATAGTGATGGTACTATTTGGGAGGTAATACTATGAAAACATCCCGGTTTCACGTACCGTTGGGTCTTGTGAGAAACAATCCAAACGAGAAAATCCACTCAATTGAGTCCTCCCGCTTCAAGAAGTATGGGCGTATTCTCCATGGTTTCGATACATCCTACTTGGTTTCTCTTGCTGACCGTGTGACTGAAATTCCTGAGTCGGATATAACGTATGAGACGTTCCTTCCCGTTCTGGAAGAACAGCCTCTTATGGAAGAACTCAAACTCTATTATGGTGAACAGGACATCCAGATCGGGTACTGCAATGGGAAGAACCAGAGTATCAACGGCATGGAGTACCATAAAAGTCCGGAATTGTTCATTGCAGTAACCGATTGCCTGCAGTTCCTGACGGAGTTCTCGGAATTGGACAATTTCGACTCTGTCGACACCCGGTCAGCTGAGCTGTTCTTTTTCCCGAAAGGTTCAGCGGTCATCATTGAGGCCAATGTATTGCATCTTGCTCCCTGTGGAGCGTCGAAAGAAGGATTCAAGTCAATCATTGTCCTCCCCAGGGGCACAAACGAGCCACTGTCAAGGAGCATGGCTGAGCAAGCCTCCAAGAGCAGTGACCCGGAATCGAAGTTGTTGCTGAAGAACAATAAATGGATTCTTGCCCATCCAGAGAGGACCAACCTCATCAAGCAAGGTGTCCATGTAGGACTGAGAGGACGTAACCGGAGCGTTACACCTGTATAAACACAATGAAGACCGGCCTCCTAAAGCCGGTCTCCTGTATTGATTCATTGAAAAGAAGGCCGCAAACGCGGTCTTCTTCTGAACACTACTTGGAAATGAGCATGGTCTTGGGATCGAGACTTACACCCATAGGCTTCTCGTATATCCCTTCATGCGCCTTCACAGCCGTCATTACCACCTTGTCTCGTTCCTCATTGTAAATGAGGCCGATAAGGACATCGATCAAATCGATATATTTGTGCATGGTATTAGGAACACCATATTTATCATAGACAACATCGGAGCGAACAGGAGATACACTGAACCATACCTCAAGATTCATGTTCTGTGCGAACTGTTTGATCTTGCGAACATCATCCTCGGTTGCAACAGTAAGTTTGTATCCGTCAAAGAGAATGGCGTCTGCCTTGAAACTACCATGGTTGATCAAGGTTTCCAGACTGGAAAGCACCTTATCAATGGTGACATTCTCCTGGCTGAAATTCATGACCACACGGTTGCTGAGTATATTGTTGTACACGGACGCTGCATCATCGAGAGTACGGCCTTCAGAGACTTCCCTGAAGACTTCCTTGTACCAATTGATGACGTGTTCCACATTCCCTGAGAATGAAACATGGATAACATGTTCCCCTCTAAGCAGTTTATCTGTAGCAAGATGGACCAAGCAGGCTGTCTTGCCCACACCATGACGGGAAACAAGGACACCGAGGTTCCCTCGACCAAGTCCACCATCCAAGGACTGTTCAAATGCGCGAAGAGGACTCAGTTCGTTTAACTCTTGTATTACCATAACACTCACCTCCAAGTAATAATTTGGTTCATCCCCAGTATACTATGGAAAATCGCAAAATGGTACTTTTTTACAGAGAAGGGCAAAAGAGACCCCCCAGGAGGGTTCATCCTCATGGAGGGCTCGGGATTGCAGAAAGAAATACTATTTCTGTTCTTTCTTCCGCTTCTCCTGATACTCCTTCTTTAACTGTTCGGAAACGCTTACCGGCACCTTGCCGTACTTACCGATTTCCATGGTGAATTCGCCTTTACCCTGGGTGAGGGAGCGAAGAACCGTGGAATAACCGAACATTTCAGAGAGAGGAACTTCGGCAATA
>JAIMZO010000134.1 GCA_020054965.1 Spirochaeta sp.
AACGGGTCTTGGGTCGGCCTCATGCGCATCCAAGCTCTTCCTCGCCCAGGAGGGAAGTCCCTCATACTGGTCGTAGAATGGGTTGAAAGCAACAAAGTTATAGGCAAGTTCACGCCTGACGATCAACTGCTCCAGGAATGCCGGTACATCACTGATATCCAGATCCTTAACCGCGTGATAGATGGTGACTGGGCTGATCTGTCCAAAATGAAGATATGCACTGAGCCCACTGCTGTGGTTCTGTGCAGGATCATTGCGTTTTGTATCGTAGCCTACCAAGGCATGTTCGATGAAGTCATCCAGTCTAGAGAGCGCCGCAGCACTGCCACCCTGCAAAGGCAAAACCGAACTACCCTTCTGCTCAATCCCCAGGGATTCAACAAGCAATGGGATGTTTTTAAGATCAGCTGTGTCAAAGGGGAAGTCAAAAGATCGGCTCTTCACACTGATCTCAGGAATCTGGATCTCCTGTGCAAAGTAGGAGATCATGGGTTCAATCTTTCTTCTCAGGGTCGCTGCAGAGTATTCTTCCTTATCACTCACCGCCTCAACGGGCACCACTACATTAGCCTCTACCTCATAGACGGTACATGCTAGGAACGAGGAAACTTCCTTTCTCCACGAACGTTCAATGGTGGTGTATGCCCTGTCTACTATCAGACAGGCAATGCTTGATTGTAGCCTTTTTAAACCTTCCACCACCCCATGGGAAGAGACAAGCAAGGGTATGGAACGCTCCTGCAATTCTTTCTCCACTTCCTGGATACCTTCCAGCATGAAGCGGTAGTGACGGCCTGTGGCACCTGCAAAACGTGGAGCAATTCCAAAATAGACAACCAAGGGTTTCTTAAGGGAATTTGCTGTCTCTATTGCAAACGAGAGTGCTTCATTCTGTTCCACCCTCCCGGATGCCTGCATCCAATACACTACATACGGCTTTTCATGCAGTGTTGGCTTGGTATTGAGTTTCCTGATTCTTTGTTCATCAACCATCATGCCCAAGCGTACCACAGCTTTCGCCACCAGAGAAAAAAATACGGTATCCATCCAAAGAAACCGCACAAGATCGTATCGATGTATTCTCATTTCAACATATTTCGTTGATTCCAGAGTCGCCAAGGCTCATAAGCCCCAATTGTTCATCAGATTCAGTGTTTCCTTGTTCCCTGGTTCTGCCGATTCAATTCTGCACAATACTGCCTTGTTCTCATCATCCACCACTACCAGATTTGGACCCTTCCCATATTGATCACCCATCAGCTGAAAACAAGCCATGCAACGCCCTAACGAGTCGGCACATCCTGGTTTGCGTTGCAGCTTCACTGGTTCATCGAGCGCAAAGAACTGTCGTTCCATCCATTCGGTTCTCTGCCCATCAAATTCCATATCCCGGATCGGGGAGTTCATGAAGGCATAATCGCTCATCCACAGATACCTGATTCCTTGCAAGGTGTAGGTTCCTGGTTGCAAGTTCTCTTTAAAGAATACCAATCCCGATTCCCTCATTCCTGTTTCCATCCACCACACGGGAAAAATCCACTGGAGAAATTCACTTCCACCATATCATCATCCACTGGGTGCTGGAGGAGCAACACCAACCCCTAACAGTCATGCCATGAGCTAAGGGTTAGGGTGACCAAGGCCAACAGCAGTGCCAGAAGAATGTTTTGTACCGTACTTCCTGTTTCATAACCTTCACCTTTTCTTGCTTTTGTATAGGTAGGCTCCGTCCTGTTCATGCAGGATACAGGATATTAAATATGCCTTTTCGCCAACTATCCAAACAGTTTTCGTCCATCTTTCTGTCTTCTCAATTCAAGGTCAGAGCAATCTAAGAATAAAAACATTGTTCACTCGTGTTCGACAGAATTGACTGTTTGTGCAGATCTCTTTAGCCTGCCAAAAAAGGAATCCATTCTGGCGAAAATTGCGTTCATGTACATCCACGCCGACAAGGTACAACAGATTCGGGGAGAAAGACGACCTGTGTTTTCCTTCATCGAAGACGCCGCAACCATTCTTCACAACCTCTGCGATTCGGCTGATACCCATGACATCAAGCTCACCAGAGATGAATGGAGAGATTATGCTGCACAACTGAAACGCCGATGGGATGGTCTATAATCTTGAGGATGCTGCATATGAATGTAGGCAGTCCGCTACCTGCAGAAAAGAGGATGTCAATTTTGCAAAGATGGAGAGAACTGGAACATGCTTGCTTGAGGTGATTACCGACCGTATGGAAGTGTTGTACCCCGTTGTACTGCCGGCCGTACCGTCCGGATGTTTCTGATGAATGATGCAGTCGATCGTGCCTGAGATTCAACCAAGAAGCCTCTCGAGTAAGACCAGGACATATCGCAAATGCTTCATGACCTGATCGTAAAGGGCGTTCTAGCAAGGGTTTGTGGAACCTGTATTGCCCGTTGTGGTATTCATGAGAACGAACCACATTTTGTCGATGCTGAGAAATCCACCATGGCAGCCCCTGCAGAGTGGACGGCCGACGGCGACAAGGCCCTGACATGCTCAGTGCCCTACCGCATTTTTCAGGTTGAACTTCGGCATGAAGGGGTGGGACCCTTTATCCCCATACTATTTCAATGGCACCCTAACCGGTAACCCCCGCATTCAGCGTAATTTCGGCTGTTCCACCGGAACCAAGATTACACCCAAGTGAAAGAGAAATGATACTGATGAGGATTCCAAGGCACAGAAAACGAACGAGGCTTCTCATTAGCACCTCCCGCATTACCACCAGGATATCTTGCGTATCATCTGAACTACTGATCTGACAATATCTGAGATATGTATATTTTTGAAAGCGGCAGTAGTTTTTACCCTAGGAGAAACTCTTTCGTGTATATTGAAACAAGGAGTTTGTTACATGCATCTACCATACCACGGGGCTGGAATCATATTCTGGACGATCAGCAAAACAGGTGAAGTCTCCTTCCTGATGGGAAAACGTTCCATGCCGCCTCAAAACCACAGGTGGTCTTTCCCTGGAGGAACGTGGGAGAGAGCAAGAGATGGGTATGACACCAAGGGAAAGATTTCCTACAAAGAGACAGCAATAAGGGAGTGCCAGGAAGAAGTGGGAATACATGTACCATCCCCTAAGAGCATGTTGCTTCTCTGGTCGCTTGACGTACCAGGTTTTCACTACCGGGTCTATACAAACCGTCTCAAGAATCAGGCAACACCTCCCTACATCTCTGAATTCTCAGAAGTAGGATGGTTTACCTTCTCTACTGTCCCCTCTCCTACAGTAACCTTCGTACGGACACAGATCCGTAGGCTGAAACAATATGTGGAGCAATTAAGGCACTAGAGAGCCGTAGCCATCCATACTTGGTTGATGGTATGAGGCTTTATCGCGGTCAGGCAATACAAACAGAAAAGGACCATCGGCTGTCCAGGACAATGACCCCTTTCTCGACTGTTTTACTGAATACCTACGGCTTGATGTGGCAAAAGTAGTAGTGGTCCTCGGAAAGGCGCACCATGGGTGGGTACTCCCTCTCGCATATCTCACCTATCTGCTTGTGACAACGGCCGGCAAACGGACACCCCTTCACCTTCCTTGTAGGATCAGGAAGCATTCCCTCCAGTTTAATGATCTCCTTCTGCTTTGTCGGGTCAACCTCGGGAACAGCTGAGAGCAATGCCTCGGTATAGGGGTGGTGGGAGTTTTCCATCACCTCATCCCGCTTGCCATATTCAGCAATCTTTCCTGCATACATGACCATGATGTAGTCACTGAGGTAGTTGATGACATTCAGGTCATGCGATATGAACAGGTATGCAACATGGGTGTCCACCTGTAGGTCATTGAGCAGGTTGAGTACCGATGCCTGGACAGAGACGTCAAGTGCACTGGTTGGCTCATCACAGACAATCAGGTTTGGAGAGATGGAGAGTGAGCGTGCAATTGCCACTCGTTGCTGTTCCCCTCCACTGAGCTGACGGGGTTTCTTCTCCAAATACTCCTTACCCAGGTCAACCTTTCTGAGGATATCAATGATCTTCTCACGCCGCTCATTGGCATCATGAATGTTTGCAAGCTTTTGCATGGTTCGACCAATGATCCTTTCAACAGTATGGGACGGGTTGAGGCTCCGCCCAGGGTTCTGGAAAATGAGCTGAATGTTCTTCAGTGTCTCCTTGTCCCGCTTGTTCCAGCCAATGGAAATATCGGTATCCCGGAAGAGAATCCTTCCCTTGGATGGGGGGAACAAGCCACTGACCATATGTCCGGTAGTGGATTTACCACATCCTGACTCACCTACAATACCAAGAATGGAATGCGGCTTGACTGAGAACTCAATGCCATTGACTGCATATACTTTACGCCTGCTGCCATAAACCTTATGTAAGTTCTCAACCTTCAACAGATCTTTCCCACTGTCAAAACCTGGATCATCCTTGCGTTGGGTTGGCGTGAGTCGTACCTTCAGTTTGTCGGGGATGTCCTCGGCATATGCACGATCGCAGGCAGCAAAGTGGGCCCCATGTATCTTCTTAAACCCATATTCACTGATACAGGTATCGTTCTTCTTATCACACCTGTCTGCAAACGGACAGCCACCTTCACCCGCCCCACGTTTCTTCACATACCCGGGAATGGTATTCAGTTTCGTCTTCTCTTTTACAACACCACCACGCGGCATGCAGTTGATCAAGGCGCGGGTATACGGGTGTACAGGATTCTCAAATATTTGCTGTTTGGGGCCACTCTCAACAATCTCCCCACTGTACATAACCACGATATTCTCGGCAACTTTGTTGATGACACCAATATCATGCGAGATATAGATCATGGACATGTTCAGCTTATCCCTGAGTTCTGCAATAGAATCAAGGATGACGGCCTCTGTGGTGACATCCAAGGCTGTGGTCGGTTCGTCCAGAATCATGAGGTCCGGCTTACAGAGCAATGCCATCGCGATACAGATCCTTTGCTGGATTCCCCCACTGACCTGGTGGGGATACCTTCTCACAATGCCTTTTGGATCTCCAAGGTTCATCATTTCCAAGGCCTCAATTGTCGCTATTCTTGCCTGTGACTTAGAGAGCTTCTGGTGGTGCATTCCCAGATCGGAAGAGCACA
>JAIMZO010000135.1 GCA_020054965.1 Spirochaeta sp.
AAGAAACATGGGTTGAGACGTGGATTACCTTCAGTTTCTCGCTGTACAGCAACATTGCATACCGCTCCCCTTTGGTGAACGCACCAAAGATCTCGGTATGACCGGCGTAGGGGAAACCAGCAAGGTGGAGCGCTTCCTTGTTGAGCGGAGCTGTAACCACTGAGGAGATATCCTTCCGTAAGGCAAATTCGATTGCCGATCGTACACTTTCAAAGGCAATGGTACCTCCCAGTGAGGTTACTACCCCAATCTCAATCTGGGAGAAGTCCACCGGATGTGGATCATATACATTGATCGCCGAGTCATCCCAGTCATCCATCTTCTGGATTGAGTTGAACCTCATTTCATACCCAAGCAGCGAGTTGTAATATTCCAACAGCGAACGGGTCCCAAACAGGAGAGCACTCCTGTGGTACTCCTTCCTGGCGTGCAATGCCTTGAGGGTGATCTCAGGACCAATGCCACAGGGATCCCCAAGTGTAATCCCAAACTTTTTTTCTTTCATCACGTTCTCCTCCTACCGTTCTTGCAAAACCCTCAAACTATACGCTATTGCTTGATCATTACCGAAAGCACCCGCCTTCGTGACAATTCTCATTGATGCATACCCTCCAGTGGGTACTTCAAGGAGGGGGATACCTCCCTGTACTTCCCTGACTATTTCCACCTCATGGATTCCCAGGACCTCCAATAGACCGAAAGCGGTATCACCACCTGTGAGGAATAAACCAGAAATCTCACACTGCTCTACCAAGGCCTTTCCCAAAAGGCTGAAGGAGTCCCTGATTGTTGCTGCAACCGCATCAGAGGAAAGCCTCTGTTGTGCACCTTCCTCCAAGGAACGGATGAATGCGGATTCATCAAGGACTGAGGAGACCACGACAAGGGCAGGCTTGCTTTGGGAGATGGCTTCCTTGACCCGTTTGATGATCGGATAAGGGTCTACCTCCCCAAGGAGAGACTCAACCTCAACAACTTCGGTAAAAATTCCATGTTCCTTGGCATAACGTACTAGCTCACGGGTTACTTCGCTGAGACTTGCAACCATACCCAGCACTCCACGGGAAGGATATTGCACATTACAGAGCGCATCAGCCAAACCAGCACTTCCTACATACAGCACGTTCTCTTCCCGATTTTTTGCCAGCCTGACAAGACGGAAGAGGTCATCCTGAGTGCGGGCATCACATACAAGGATCGTCTTCCCCTCCAGATCCGGGAACGCAGCACCCGCCTCTTGGTGAACCACGGTATACACACGCTGCCCTTTGGAAAAGAGCGAGACCAGATTGTCTTCCTCTACCGGCTTTCGGGGATCCTTGCCATGCTCTGTCTCCAGCAGTGGCTTGCCATGGACCAACAATCTTCCACCCTCCACCGTCCTTCCCTGATCAGGGAATGCAGGAGATACGATGATCAGCTCTGCAGCACAGAATGCTGCAACCTCCATGACCTCAGCACAGACATTTCCCCGAAGCGTTGAGTCGATCTTTTTCATGACAATGGGAAAGGATCCAGCATCCACCGCTTCCAGGGTTGAGCGAACGAGGACCGTGGCTTCCTTTTCCTCTATGTTACGGGATTCGGTGTCCAACACAAGTGCCTCGATGGGTTTTTCACTCCGCGTGTATTTCCCAATCGTTACATGGGTGGAGAGTCCCTTCCGTCTTAGTTGCAGTCCACTGTCATTTGCCCCAGTGAAATCATCGGCGACAATCAGGTATTGATGCATGGACATCCCTCCTTTTTGCCAGTGTACCCGATGAATGGTCCCTCGCTCTACCATAATCTTGTACTTTACATCAAGGCAACCACTGCTTTACACTCTCTCTATGCAATACCGCAATACACAGTTGCTCGCGTCTCTTTACCGCCAAAGCGAAACAACAATTCGAGACCCTTTGTGGAAGGATATCAAGCTCTCCAGGGCCTTCAAGTCCATCCTATTGACCCCCACTGTACAGAAACTGGGGAGGATCAAGCAACTCGGCCCTATCTTCCACCTCTATCCAGGGGCCGTGCATACCCGTCTCGACCATAGCCTGGGCGTCTATCACATCGGGTTTTCAATCCTCCAGAGCCTCTTTGGCCAGAACCGGGAGCTGCCGATTACCGAAGAAGGAGCGCTTACCTTTCTCTGTGCATGCCTGCTGCATGACATTGGGCATTTCCCCTTCGCCCACTCTCTGAAAGAACTCCCACTTGCCAGCCATGAAGCGATTGCCTGTACGATGATACGTGAGGATGCAGTCCTTCATAAGGCCATTGAGATGGCTGGGCTGGATGCAGAGCGTGTTGGGTCCATCATAGATGAGCACCAAGAAACCACCGATGAAGAGATCCTCCTCTATCGCAGCATTCTCTCGGGAACACTCGACCCTGACAAGCTCGACTACCTGAACCGTGATGCCTTCTTCTGTGGGGTACCCTATGGTACCCAGGATGTATCCTACATTGTTGACAGACTGGTGGTTGCCGGGGGCAGGATGGCCTTGCAGGAGGAAGCCCTGGGATCGGTGGAGCATCTGTTGTTCAGCAAGTACCTGATGTACCGCAACGTATATTGGCATACCACGACCCGTAGTGCGACTGCTATGATCAAGAAAGCAGTCCTGGCATCCTTGTCTGATGGATCACTGCTGGCAGAAGATCTCTATGGGTTGGATGATGAGCAGTTCTTTTCGCTTCCACAGCTGAAACAGTTCACCTACAGCAATCTCTTCTCCTTGGTGCGTGACAACCAGTTGTATAAAGCAACATTCGAGAAACCCTATGATGAAGAAGGTGTGCTCGAAAGGGAGAATCGCGACCTCTTCCTGCGCCTTGCTTTCGAGGAGCGTGTTGCAGGCAAGCTTGGGTGCGACCCAAGTGAGGTTATCGTCGACATTCCTGAGCCGATCAGCTTTGAGACAGACCTGCCCATTCTCCACGAGAATGGTTCCATCAGTACCTTTGGAGAGGTTGATTACCTCTTTTCCTATGATATTGGTAGGGTCTTTACAAAAAGCCTGAGAAAATTCAGAATCTTCACACCACACACTATCTCTTCAGGAACACTCGAAAGAGCATTGGAGTTCTGAATACATGGAAAAATTATCCTATAGAACGCTCCTGGAGGGGAATATCCCCCCCTGGGTCATGCGTTTTATCAAACATACCGGAAAGGCCATAAACACCTACTCGATGATTCGCGAGCATGATACCGTTCTGCTCTCCGCCAGCGGAGGCAAGGATAGTCTTGCCCTTGCCCTGGCTCTCGCCATCCGGAGAAAGTGGCTTCCCATCAATTATGAACTCAAGGCGCTTATGATCAACTGGATCGAACACCCGATTCCAGAAGCGTACCGCCCCTTGCTCACCACTTTTTTTACCGACCTTGGGTATGATTTCACAATTGTCGATGAACATCAATTCCCAGAATCCTTCAAAGGTGAGTTCAACTGCTATCTCTGTTCCAGAAACAGAAGGAGAATCCTTTTCACCCGATGTGAGGAAGAGGGCATGAATCTGGTAGCCATGGGTCACCATCTTGATGACCTGGTGGAAACCAGCCTGATGAACCTCTGCCTCAGGGGTCGTTTTTCCACCATGCAACCGGTGCAACCCTTTTTCGATGGAAAAATCAATGTCATTCGTCCCATGATCGAGATTCACGAGTCAGTTACCAGAAGACTGGCAGAAGTGTATGACCTTCCTGTGGTGAAACCCGTCTGCCCCTATGACCAGACGAACATCCGTTCCCGCATCAAGCCGATCGTCAAGGAGTTGTCACACCTGGACAA
Organism: Spirochaeta sp.; assembly: GCA_020054965.1. Next base: position 3,783 of record JAIMZO010000135.1, read on the forward strand.
ACTCAGCAGGGAGCATATTTACAAAGCACACCACTACGAGCCAAGAATGTAACTTGGTCGGGTCCAGCCTGTTTACAACCATGACAGGTTTGTGTGATGATTGGAGTAAGGGAGGAGGGATGCAAAGAATGCATTGTCGTGCCTGCTTGCTCTTCTTTTTGGTGATGCTGACCGTCTTCCTGCCACTTTCTGCTGAGGATATTGATTCTTCCTCCAAGCAAGTGCAACTCACGGATGACGCAACGGTATCTGAGGAGTCAAGCCCACAACCGCAATCTGGGGAGAGTCCAAGCAATCCTGAAGGATTGCTTGAATCGGGCACGTCCCCAGACCTGGATCAATCATCCCCTGATGATACACTGACAGAAACCCCCTACCTGCCAAGTACCTCTGACAGTCTGTTGGAAGGTACGGCCTCCTCAGATGGTTCCTTCAGCATTGCCTATAAACCTGACTTCTCCATCGGGAACCTTTCATTCCAACTTGACCTGAAAATACAGGGCGAGGCAACGTTTGACCCATTTGGCCTTATGCTCGATTTTTCCCCTTGGGAGATGCCCGAGAGGGAAGGGGATGAAATCTTCGAGGATTATGCGCTCAGGGTGGCAAAGCACTATGGTTCATTCATCCGCTCAATCCAGTGGGGACAGCGCTATGATTCCCTGTATATCCGCTACGGGAAACTGATGGGTATCACCCTGGGTGATGGTGCTTTGCTGAACAGCTATTTCGACTATAGTGTGGGCTACCGTGAGAGTCAGCCCGGACTTGATATCATGCTGGACGGGAACCTGCTGGGTATACCCAATGCTGGTTTTGAATTTGTCACCAATGACATCTATGAACCCACATTGCGTGCATGGAGAATTTATGCACGCCCATTGTACGAGTATCCCCAGCTTTCCTTGTTCTCAGATCTTGAGGTGGGGCTTTCACATGCAAGCAGCCCTGGACAGGGGGATGACGATGAACCTTTTGGCAGAAAGATGATTTCCCTTGATTTTTCTCTCCCTGTATATGAACGCGATTTCCTGAATCTTCATGTATTTTCCGATATCCTGCTTCAGCTTCCCGATGTACAGGACAAACAGTTCGGCTCAGCACTCCGCTACGGGCTTTGGGGACATACGAGAAGCTTCTTTGTCTTCAATACCAGTTTGACCGTACCTACGTTCGGGAGCTACTATACCAACTACTACTCCTCAGATTTCGAGACAAGAGAGGCTGAAGAGACCGAAAAACTCCGTCTCG
>JAIMZO010000136.1 GCA_020054965.1 Spirochaeta sp.
CGTGTGCTCTTCCGATCTAGCAAGAGGTCGATCCCATCAAGGATGGATAGAAGGTCAACCTCCTGCATTTTCTTCCTTAGCCTGGATGACTTTATCCTGGCAATTCTGTCCATCACATGTCTAGCGGTCCATCCCTTGCGGATTCCGCTGAGAATTTCTAGCAACAACAATGATGCATACTGCTCTACAGCAGTTTGGGGTAGTTGCTCAATTGCACTGGTGACGAAATCCAGATACCCATCTGACAACAATGTTGCACTGTATTCATCGAGAAGACTGGCAACCAAGTCATAGTCATCAATTTCAAGGGCCATCGATATCGCTTTTCGATATAAGGTCGCTGCCACGAGATCTGCAACTGCCTGTGCCACGGCATGCTCTATTCTTCTGTTCTTCCCTGCTTTCACACGATTGAGCACATAGGAACGAAAAAGCGGGTGAATGAGAACCTCACCATCATCTGTCATTTCAACAAACAGAGATTTCTCCACGAGGAGCATTACCCCTGCCTTGAGTTTCTCATGTTCCTTCCCAAGAAAATACGTTCCAAGCAATGCAGTATACACGAGTGCTGTTTCCGCTTTCTTTGGAACCTCTTCCCATATGGGAAGGAAATACGAATCAAGTTCAAGAATCCTCCATTGTACCTGCTCACGATACTGAATTGCCCCTTTGGCAAAACAGGCATTGAACAACAGAGGGGATCCCCAGGTGTTTTCAAGCATAAATGTCAATGTCTCATCATCAATATCATCTGCAAAATACGTTGCTAGACGTCTTCCTTCCACCTGTGTGAAGGCAAGATCGGTCCTAGTGATTTGCAACACTGCATCGCGATACATTGAGGTTTTTGGAAAAACGGCAACATCTGTTCCAATAAGTATGAGATGCACTGTTTCAGGCAGATATGCTACAAGGAATGTAAACCAAGAAGTGATATGTTTATGGTGCAGAAACTGAACATCATCGAAAATCAGAAACTTCGGTTCGCTTTGTTTACCCAAAAACTCAACCATTCGGCTGATTTGCGCATCAGCTGGTTCATCACTCTCTGCTACATGTGGAAGCAGGGAGGTGAGCATTTGACTCAGGCGGGAGGCAAATGCCTTAGGATGATTATCATCAGGAGTGCATTGCATGAATGCATACCTATGCTTTTGAGAATCAAGGAACTGAGCAACTGCAGTTGTTTTTCCATAGCCATGGGGTGCATGAACCAGAGTAGTCTGGTAACGCAGAGAAAGTGCAAGCTTCTCATCCACTCGAGGTCTTTTTACCAAAGCATTTCGTGAGACAGAAAACAACGTTGCTTTGGTCGCTTCATACCCGTTCATATTGCTTGTAAGTATAGTTTAAAACCCATAGCATAGCAACAATCACTTACTGTACCACAACTGTACCTTCGTACAGTACTTCGATAAGACACCCGATGATACGTTTTAAACACAAAACAAGACCGAACGTACTGGGAGGTACACATGGAAAAGTTCAAACGAGTCCAAGATTGGGTAATTGCTGTTCTAGGATTGTATGCGGCGCTTTCTCCACTCTTCTATGCCTATTCAGGAAGCTCTGTTTTCAGTGTCGTAGTTGCAATAGTAATTATTGTATGTGCTATCATTGCGCTCTCAATGCCTGAGTCAAAGCCAGTGCAATGGATTCTCATTGTTGCCAGCGTATTGTTGTTCATCGTCCCTTGGATTTCTGCCATCGCTGGATGGGCTGCATGGAACCTTCGTATTGTATCTATAGTAATGATTATTCTTGCTTCCACTTCCTTGAAAGCAATCGAATAACCTTGCAATTAAACGGGGAGAGAGCCGAGTAACTCGGTTTTCTCCCTCCAATAGGATATACCATGAAAACAATTCCCGCGACTGTTCTAAGAGCAAGCCTGCGGCTTGTGTGTGCAGACCCGGAAAAGAATCTACCCAAACTGGTGAGCTGGACACAACCCATTGCAGCAGCAACGGGTAAAATACAAGAAAACCAATGGAAAACAATCAAGAACATCACACAAGACCCTACTTCGGGGGGTTACGGTCTGATTATGAGAATCATCAAGAATACAGACCGGGATGTACTTGAAAAAATAGTCATGAATTTTGTCTTCAATGCTGCTTGGTTTGGAGCTGAACAGTTGGAGAAAAACCGCACAGAGATGGATATGAATATCCCTTGGGCAATCCTGATGGACCCGACTTCCGCCTGCAACCTCTCTTGTACAGGATGCTGGGCCGCCGAGTACAAAAAAACTGATGCACTCTCCTTCCAAACCTTGGATCGCATCATTACTGAAGGAAAGAACCTGGGCACGTATGCATATCTCTTCTCCGGTGGTGAACCGTTGATTCGTAAACATGACCTGATAAAGCTTGCCCACAAACACAACGACGCAATCTTCGCGGCCTTTACCAATGCAACATTGATCGACGCTGAATTTGCGGAGGACCTGCTGAGTGTAAAAAACTTCATCCCAATAATCAGTATCGAGGGAACTGAGGAAATGACCGACGCAAGAAGGGGAAATGGGGTTTGGAAAAAATGTATCCAGGCAATGGACCTCTTGCGTGAACGGCGATTGCCCTTTGGATTCTCTACCTGCTACCACGCACACAATACAGAGTACGTGGGTTCTGATGAGTTCATTGAGTTTATGGAAGCAAAAGGAGCACTCTTTGGATGGTACTTCACCTATATCCCTGTAGGGGCAGGTGCCCCCCTCGACTTGGTTGCCTCCACCTCCCAGCGAGCATACATGCTCAAGCGTGTGAGGGAAATACGCACTCATAAACCGCTCTTTGTCCTGGACTTCTGGAATGATGGCAACTATGTGAATGGATGCATTGCAGGTGGTAGACGATACTTGCACATCAATGCCCATGGAGATATGGAGCCATGTGCGTTCGTCCACTATGCCTGTGAAAACATCCATGACAAACCCCTTTTGGAAGCACTTAAGAATCCACTGTTCAAGGCATATCGGGATCATCAGCCGTGTAACGCAAACATGTTCCGCCCCTGTCCCATGTTTGACAATCCGGAGTTGTTGGTAGAAATGGTCAATCAGTCGGGGGCACAAAGCACCCAACCGATTGACTCGGAATCAGCAGAACAGCTCTATGCAAAGTGCAAGCCAATCGCTGACAAATGGAAGCCAGTCGCTGATGAACTTTGGGAGGAATACCAGAAATAGCCACCCCCAACAACCCTCTCTTCTCATCTCTTGGCAGGTACGTTCCACGCACGTACCTGTTTTTCTTCAAGAAAGGCTTCTCAGCAAAATGTTGTTGCTACCCTATTACAGTTACCCCTATAAATTGCAATCAGAAGTCCAGATTTACCCTTATTTTTATCATGATGGTCATATTGTTACCCAATCACCACCTTGTTGACATCTCCCCGATGCTCAGAGGCGAAGGTGAAGGCCTCCACTACCTGGTCGAAGGGGAATCGGTGGGAGATGATACCTTCAACTGAGAGTGTCTTGGAAGCCAAGAGAGACAGTACTGGGCCAAAAGTATTGCAGTATCGGTTCACTCCCCTGACATCCAGCTCTTTCTCAATGACTGTCTCCATGGAGAAGGGGAAAGAGGGAACCTCTGGCCAACCGACCAGGACAATCACCCCACCCCGCTTTGCAAGAAATTGTGTGGAGGAGGCTCCCTTGCTGGAGCCGGAGGTATCGAACACCACATCAACACCTCTTCCATGGGTTAAGGAAGCAATCTGTTCAGTTGTAGAGTTCTTCCCTGCATGTATGATCCCATCACATCCCAATTCCTTCGCTTTTTCCAGACGGGAGTCAAACACATCAATCATATATACCTTGCTTGCCCCAAAAGAGCGGGCAACCAGCATGGGGAAAAAGCCAATCGGGCCGGAACCCACAATGGCCACAGAGGAACCTGGCCTTCCTGCATACCGACCGACAAGGGCTCAACCAACGCACCCTCTTCCAACGACACCCCGTCAGGAAGTCGGTGCAACATGGAACCATCAATAGACACATACTCAGCAAAGGTTATAGCGACCACTCCGACAGAACTCACACTTCCCACAGGGAATCCCTGGTTCTATGACCACGAGCTCACCTTCAGAGAAGCCAGGGCCTTCCACCACCTTTCCTGCCGCTTCGTGACCTGGTATATAGGGCTCATCAACCACAAAGGGACCAAGTTTTCCCTCAGTAAAGAAGTGGATGTCCGATCCACAAAGCCCATTGGCCAGGATCTGCACCAGGACCTCATGTTCTTTCCGCTCTGGTACAGGAACCTGTTCCAGACGTAAGTCTTTTTTCCCATAGAGAACTGCTGCTTTCATCATTTCATTTCTTCTCATTTCGTGCCAATGAAGCTATTTCCTCGAGCCTAAGATTGCAATCAGGTGCAAACTGATCACTCTGCATATATGAAAGAATTGAATGGAACAACTGACGAGCAACCTTACGCTGCTTCAGGTCAGAAGTCAGATCCATGCTACAGACCATCAATTTACCCGGACCAATCATACACTCGAACAGCAATCCAAGCTTGTGACTCCTGAACCAAGTGTCGATCGGCTGTACCATGGGAGACAGCTCATGGGGAAGATCATCAAGGACCATGGCACTGCTGCCATGTACCAACTCCCACCACTGCCAATCACTATGGTCCTCAGTCGGAAACTCAGAAAAGACCGGATGCCCAGCGTCCACTACCATTCCAAGGGTATGGGGTGCTTGTCCACCAGTCCAGGAGGTGTTCCAGAACACAGAGGAGAAACCCAAAGCCACCTCCGGTACTCCAGAGGTGAGCAACAGAACCTTTTTCCCGTCAAGAAGCGCCTTACGGCTCTTCTCATCCAGACAATCCGTTACCAGTACATCCCTTGGCTCAAGATCCACCTCTCGAGGGAACACCCAGATATCCCATGAGTTTTCCTTTCTTGGATCGTCCAAGCTAACAGAGAGAGTCAGCTTTTG
>JAIMZO010000137.1 GCA_020054965.1 Spirochaeta sp.
TTCCGATCTAAAACGCTTGATATTACCGGGAAGGACACTATGGAAAAGGACAGAATTTATATCTTTGATACCACATTGAGAGACGGCGAACAGGCTCCTGGATACAGCATGAACCTGGAAGAGAAAATTCGCATGGCCCTACAACTAGAGGCCCTTGGTGTGGATATCCTGGAAGCCGGGTTTGCCATAGCGTCTCCTGGTGACTTTGCCAGCGTCCAGGCTATCAGCAAGGAGGTGAAGGACGTTACCGTCGCCTCCCTGTCAAGAGCCTTGGAAAGAGATATTGAGGTAGCCTGGGAAGCGGTGAAGCACGCAAGAAGACCCAGGATACACACCTTTCTGGCAACCAGCGACCTCCATCTGAAGTTCAAGCTGAAGATGAGCCGTGAGGATGCCTTGAAGCGTTCCGCCGCCATGGTGAGGTTTGCTCGTAACCTTACCGACAATGTAGAGTTCTCACTGGAGGATGCAACAAGGACCGATCTTGACTACATGTGCAAGGTTGTTGAGGAAGTGATCAAGGCAGGGGCAAGTGTAGTCAACCTGCCGGATACCGTCGGGTATGCAACCCCCGATGACATGACCCGTATGGTTTCCACCGTCATGAACAAGGTCCCCAATGTGGACAAGGCCATCCTTGCGGTCCACTGTCACAATGATCTGGGCCTTGCGGTTGCCAATAGCCTTGCTGGACTGAAGGCCGGGGCACGTCAGGCAGAGTGTACCGTCTGTGGTATCGGCGAGAGAGCAGGCAATGCGGCTGTTGAAGAGTTGGTGATGGCCATCAGGACCAGAAATGATGACTACCCATTCTCCTATCAGGTACGCACTGAGGAGATAGCCCGTTCAAGTCGTCTGCTCTCCCAGATTACCGGTGTCAAACCGAACCCTTCCAAGGCAATTGTAGGTGCAAATGCGTTTGCCCATGAGAGCGGTATCCACCAGCATGGCATGATGGCAAACAGCTTGACCTATGAGATCATGACCCCGGAGAGTGTAGGGGTGATGACTACCAGCCTTGTCTTGGGCAAGCACAGCGGGCAGCATGCATTCGAGAAGCGCCTCATTGACCTTGGCTATGCGTTAGGCAAGGAAAAGGTAAAGGAACTCTTCTCAGAATTCAAGAATCTTGCAGACCGAAAGAAAACTATCACTGATCGTGATCTTATCGCCTTGGTGGAGACTTCCAGTCAGAGTAGCCCTGTTATCTGGGAGCTGGAGCGTTTTGTGGTCAACAGTGGTAATATGATGACCAGTACCGCCTGTGTCACCCTGCGAAAAGGGGAGAAGACCTACCAGGAAGTTGCACTGGGTACCGGTCCTGTCTATGCAGCACTCAGGGCAGTGGAGAAGATTATCCGTCATCCCTTCAGTCTGGAGGATTACAGTCTGCAGGCAGTCACCGAGCACCGGGATGCACTTGGGGAAGTCCATGTAAAGATCTCCGATGGTCATGGGATGTACCGTGGACGTGGTGTAAGCACCGACGTCATCGAAGCATCAATCCTCAGCTGTCTTGCTGCAGTGAATCGTATGCTGGATGAAGCATCCTCGATCTCGGGTGGGGGGTCGCTCAAACCCACCACTTCACCAAGCTTTGAGAACGACATGTTGCGTTCCCACTCAGATAAGGAGTAAGACCGAGGTGATGCATAAGATAGATTTATTTGACTCAACCCTCCGTGATGGGAGCCAAGGGGAGGGGATCAGCTTCTCTGTGGAGGATAAGCTGAAGATTGTGAAGGCCCTGGATTCACTGGGAGTTGCCTACATTGAAGCAGGTAATCCTGGATCGAATCCCAAGGACCTGGAGTTCTTCCGCCGCGCCGGGCATCTCTCCCTCTCCCATGCAACCTTGGTCGCCTTTGGTTCCACGCGGAGAAAGAACAGCACGACAGCTGACGATCCCAATCTGAAAAACCTAGCCAGTGTGAAAACCAAGGTGGTATCCATCTTCGGCAAGAGCTGGAAGCTCCATGTCACTGATGTGATCCGCACCACTCCTGAAGAGAACCTTGCGATGATCCGTGACAGCATACAGTTCATTACTGAGAGCGGAAGTGAAGTGTTCTTTGATGCTGAGCACTACTACGATGGATATCTCGATGACAGCGAGTATGCAAAGGCAACCTTGCAGGCTGCCCTGGACGGGGGAGCCTCCACCCTGGTGCTCTGTGAGACCCGTGGTGGCATGATTCCCAGTGAAGTTGCGCGCATCACCGCTGAGACTGCAGCGGCTTTCCCTGGAATCCCCATAGGGATCCATGCACACGATGATATTGGCTGTGGCGTTGCCAGCTCCCTAGCTGCCGTTGAATCCGGTGCCATACAGGTACAGGGAACCTTGCTTGGTTTCGGTGAGCGTTGCGGGAATGCAAACCTTGCAACTGTGGCAGGAATTCTTGGAACAAAGCTTGGTGTGGATTGTCTCTGTGGAGAGAGTCTCGAACAACTGACGGTAATCAGCCGGCAGGTTGCTGAGATTGCTAATGTCCGCATCAGCGGCGGAGCTCCCTTCATCGGTAAGAGTGCTTTTGCCCATAAAGGGGGCATGCACATCGATGGGGTACAGAAGAATCCTCTTTCCTTCGAGCATATCGATCCTTTGCAGGTGGGCAATGAACGAAGGCTCCTGATGAGTGAAGTGGCCGGAAGGGCCTTGATGCTCAAGCGAATCGCCCGTGTGATGCCCGATCTTGATAAGGACGATCCTGTTACGGTGTGCTTGATGGATGAGCTCAAGCAACTTGAGGCAGAGGGCTACCAGTTTGAAGGAGCCGAGAGCAGCTTTGATTTGGTGATCAGACGACACCTGAAGATGTATAAGCCCTATTTCTCACTGGTGCACTACCAGACCATCGGCAGCAGCCCCTATGCGGACCCACTCAGCGACGCAACCCATGCCGCGGTTGTCAAGGTAAAGGTAGGGGGTGAGAGTGCCATCACTGCCGCAGAGGGCGAAGGTCCGGTCAATGCCTTGGACCGGGCACTGAGAAAGGTCCTTGAACAATTCTATCCAACCCTCAAGCGTGTGCACTTGACCGACTACAAGGTGCGGGTCCTGGACTCGGCAGGAGCAACTGCCAGTAAGGTAAGGGTTCTTATTGAGTCCGCCGATGGAAACGAGAGTTGGACCACCATCGGGGTCAGCAAGGACATCATCGAGGCCAGCTGGTTTGCCTTGCGTGATAGTATCGAGTATAAATTGATTGCCGAGGGAATTGAGCCCTCGGATGAATGAAGGAAGGAGACACCCCATGGGTATGACAATGACACAGAAAATCCTGGCCCACCACGCCAAGCTGGAGAGCGTACGCGCTGGACAGTTGATCATGGCGGACCTGGATATGGTACTGGGCAACGACATCACTGCTCCAGTTGCCATCAACGAATTTGGGAAATTCGGCAAGGAGACGGTATTTGACAAGGATAAGGTTGCCCTTGTCCCAGACCACTTCTCCCCGAACAAGGATATCAAGGCAGCAGAGCAGTGCAAGGCACTGCGTTGTTTCGCACACGACCATGAGATCACCAACTATTTTGATGTAGGCCAGATGGGTATTGAGCATGCCTTGCTTCCAGAGAAAGGATTGGTCGGGGCAGGAGATGTAATCATCGGGGCGGATAGTCATACCTGTACCTATGGTGCCTTGGGCGCATTCTCCACTGGGGTTGGTTCCACTGACATGGCTTGCGGTATGGCTACCGGCCAAGCTTGGTTCAAGGTGCCGACCGCCATCAAGTTCAATCTTACCGGTTCGTTTGGACCTTACGTGAGTGGAAAGGACCTGATCCTCCACATCATTGGGATGATCGGGGTGGATGGTGCACTTTACCAGAGTATGGAGTTCTGTGGGGAAGGGGTGAAGAACCTCACCATCGATGATCGTTTCACCATTGCAAACATGGCCATCGAGGCCGGTGCCAAGAACGGGATCTTCCCCGTGGATGATGTAACCCTGGCGTACTTGAAAGAGCACTGTCCGAAGGAACCTGTCATCTACGAAGCAGATGGTGATGCTGAGTATGAGCAGGTGATCAACATCGACCTGGGCGCTGTGAAAAGTACCGTAAGCTTCCCCCACCTGCCGTCCAACACCAGGACCATTGATGAAGTCGGTGAGGTGAGAATTGACCAGGTGGTCATCGGAAGCTGCACCAATGGACATATCAGTGACTTGAGGCAGGCAGCAGCCATACTCAAGGGCAAAAAGATTGCGAAGCATGTTCGCACCCTGGTCTTCCCTGCAACACAGGAAATATGGAAGCAGGCAATGCATGAGGGGCTCTTTGATATCTTCATCGATAGCGGCTGTGCTGTCTCCACTCCCACCTGTGGTCCCTGCCTCGGCGGTCATATGGGGGTGCTTGCAGAAGGTGAGCGCGCGGTGAGTACCACCAACCGTAACTTTGTGGGAAGAATGGGTCATGTGAAGAGTGAAGTCTATCTTGCCAGTCCGGCGGTTGCCGCTGCAAGTGCGATCGCAGGATACATTGCCGATCCTGCAAAGGTTATGGAGGAGTAAGATGCAAGCCAGAGGAACGGTTTTTCGATATGGGGACAACGTCGATACCGATGTAATCATCCCAGCGAGGTATCTCAATACCTCCAATCACAAGGAGTTGGCCTCCCACTGTATGGAGGATATTGACCAGGATTTCATCAAACAGGTGAAAGAGGGCGATATCATGGTAGCTGACAAGAATTTCGGTTGTGGTTCTAGCCGTGAGCATGCTCCCATCGCCATCAAGGAGAGTGGGATCAGTTGCGTAATCGCAAGGACCTTTGCAAGGATCTTCTACCGCAACGCAATCAATATCGGGCTCCCCATCCTTGAATGCCCTGAGGCTTGTGATGGGATCAAGGCCGGTGATGTGGTCAGTGTCGATTTCGCCACTGGTACCATCACCAATGAGAGCACAGGGGATGTGTTCCATTGTGAGCCCTTCCCTCCCTTTATGCAGGACCTGATCGCAAGTGGTGGACTTGCCGGTTACATCGCAAAAGGGG
>JAIMZO010000002.1 GCA_020054965.1 Spirochaeta sp.
GGATCGGCAATGGGACGATCTTCATAGGGCATCTTGGAGAGATACTCGTTTCTGATCAAGAGAAGCAGGATCTCCTCATTGATTCCCCTCTCCTTGTACTGCTCAGCAAACGCCCTGATGTTCTCATCTGTTGGTTCTGGGTTTTCCTTTACATATGAGGCCAGGGCATTCTCTGTCATCAGTGTTTCAAAAAGCGGAATTTCCTCATCGGTAAGTTCTACATCATCCACCAGGATATCGGGTTCAATACCTTTTTCATGGATATTCTCCTCATTGGGGGTGTAATAGTGAGCAGTAGTCACCTGTACAAACCCCTCCCCAAACTGGAAGACATCCTGCACGACTCCCTTTCCAAAGGTTTTTGTACCGATCAGGGTAGCACGATTGTTGTCCTTCATTGCAGCTGCAAAAATCTCTGCTGAGGAAGCCGACCCTGCATTGGTGAGGATGACGATTGGGAGGTCCAGCGGAACTTCAGGATCCCCACTGGAGATGTACCGCTGGTCCCGTTTTGTTCCCTTCTTTCCTTGGATGGTGACCAATGTCTTCCCTTCCTCCAGGAAGATGTTTGCCGCTTGCATGGCTCCATCCACAGCCCCTCCTCCATTGTTACGCTCATCGATTATAAGGCCAACGATGTCCTCTTCCATAAGCTTCTGAACATGTTCAAGGAGTTGTTTCCCTGTCTGGGGAGTGAATTCAGAAAGAATGATGTATCCAATATCACCTTCGAGGATGCCGCTATCAACGGTGGGAGTGGTGATCATCTCCCGCACAAGAGTCAGGTCAAAAGAGGTTCCACTCCTGTAGACGGTAATGGTGACCGTGGTATTGGGCTCACCGCGAAGAAGCATACTTGCTTCATAACTGGTTAACTCATCTACTGCTTCCCCCTCGATATGACTGATCAAATCTCCGGCACGTAAGCCCGCCCGCTGGGCAGGGGACCCTGGGAACGGAGAGACGATGGTGATCATGTAGGTGGATGGATCACTGGGATCCTTGCTTTCAGGAGCTGGTTTGTTGAGGTAGGTTCCGATGCCCCCATACACACCTGATGTTTCTTCCTGGTACTCCTTCGCCTCGGTAGGCGGTACATAGAAAGAATAAGGATCATCGAGACTGGCGACCAGTGCCGTGGCAAGGTCATTGAACATTTTCTCTTTGTCGACTTCATTGATATAAATGGAATCCACGTAGCGGTACAACCGCTCCAAGGAGGCCATATCAAATGAGATTTGGTCTGCTCCTGATTCCTGGGAGGTATAGCCACCCGATAACGGAGAAGCAAGGACCTGCTCCACCGAGCCCCCTGCGAAGAGGGGAAGAATCATCAACAGTACTATGAAACTTAGGCTGAGCCTGCGGGTATATCTGCTTTTCATATACAGAATATACAGCATTCAAGGGAAATCGGCTAGGTTGTCGAGTATTGACCACACCAGCGCGGCACATTACACTTGCCCCATGACCTTATTCATCGAATTTCCCAATTGGATTTCGCCGGAAATCATACCCGGTCTGCCCTTCAGATGGTATGGTCTGATGTACGTGGTCGCTTTCAGTGTCGCCTACTTGATGATCCGTCTCCAGGCAAGAAAGGGTGAAATTGCAATCGATGCTGACCAAACACTGGATTTGGTGTTGTATTGTGTGATTGGCTTGATTCTGGGAGCGCGTTTGTTCAGTGTTCTCTTCTACGATGGTTCCTTCTATTATTGGACGCACCCATGGATGATCTTCTGGCCTTTTAGGGGAGGGAAATTCATCGGACTTCCCGGCATGAGTTATCATGGCGGGTTGGTAGGGGCCGTTATCGGAGGCTGGTTGTACAGCAGGCGTTACAAGCTCTCCTTTTTTTCCATTGCCGATACGGTGGCCTATGCAGTTCCACTCGGTTATACCTTTGGACGTTTGGGCAATTTTATCAACGGTGAACTCTTTGGAAGGGTCTCTACCAAACCTTGGGCAATGGTTTTCCCTGATGCTCCATCCTTTTCGACCAATTATGCATGGGTACGTGAGATAGCTGACCAGCTGGGTATAGCCTATGAAAGTGGGGCTATGGTAAACCTGCCCAGGCATCCCAGCCAGCTTTATGAAGCCTTGTTTGAAGGTATAGTGCTTTTTCTGTTCCTCTGGTTTGTGATCAGGCCAAGAAGGGAGAAGCATCCTGCAGGGTTCGCTTTGGTGTGGTATACCGCAGGATACGGGTTTGTTCGCTTTTTCATTGAATATTTCAGGGCTCCTGATGAGAACCTGGGGTATATCATTGCCCTTGGCAGGGAGTCGGACAATATTGCCCTCTTGCAATCCTTTTTCAATTTTTCCATGGGCCAGCTCTTCTGCCTGGCCATGATTGTTTCAGCAGGTATCTTCGCCGTTTTCCTGAAACGACGAGAAGGAGTCAAGCATGTCAGTAATTAACGAACGGGTTGAAAAACTCCGTTCCCTCATGAATAAGCATAACCTTGATGGGTGGATTATCAATGGGACCGATCCACATCAAAGTGAATATGTGTGTGAGCGATGGAGGAGCCGCGCTTGGATAAGTGGCTTTACCGGAAGTGCAGGAATGGTCATCATTACCCGGAAGGATGCACTTCTTTGGGTCGATTCGCGCTACTTCATTCAAGCTCAACAGCAGATTGAGGGAACCTGTTTCCAGATGATGAAGATCGACACCCCTTCGTTCCCTGACCCCAGTACTTATTTGAAGGAACATCTCCAGAAGGACAGTAAGATAGGAATTGATAAAGCCACGTTGACCATACAGGGTGAGCAAGATTTGCAAAGAGCCTTCGGTGGAGACTTGGTACTGGTTCCTTCAGATGATCTGTTGGATCTTATCTGGCAGGACAGAAGTGCGGTGCCTGCAAAGCCGGTGACATCTCTTCCTGATGATATTGCCGGGTTCTCACGTAGTCAGAAGCTCGCCATGGTTCGATATGCCATGGTGCAGAAAGGTGCCTCCTATACAGTAATTTCTTCCTTGGATGACATTGCCTGGATAACCAATCTCAGAGGAGATGATGTTCCCTATAGTCCTGTCTTCCTTGCTTATCTTGTAGTGGGGAAGACTGACGCTTGGCTGTTCACCAATCCAGGAAGGTTTACGGATGAACTCACCCAGGATGTAAGTGAAGATTTCACCATTCATCCTTATGAAGATGTGGTTCCTACACTTAGGAGTGTTTTGAAAGAGGATGATGTTCTCTACTGCAATCCTGAGAAGATCAATCTCCTTGTTGCAGAGACCTTCGGAGATTGTGAAACGATCACCGGTCTTGATTTCACCACTGACTTGAAGGCTTGCAAGAATGATACCGAGATGGAAGGGATGCGCAAAGCACATCTGCTTGATGGGGTAGCCTTGGTCAATTTCCTCGCCCGTCTCGATACCAAGCATGGACGCTATACAGAAATTGCCATCTCTGACCTTCTTAAGGAACAGAGGTTGCGCAATCCTGATTGTATTGGAGAATCTTTCTCTCCCATCAGTGGATGGGCAGAACATGGGGCAATGTGCCACTACAGTGCAACAGAAGAGAGCAATTCGGTGGTTGAAGGAAGTGGGCTGCTCGTCCTCGACACTGGAGGGATGTATACCTTTGGAACGACCGATGTAACCCGGACGATTCTCTTCGGTGAACCCACTGAGGAGCAGATCAGGGATTATACGTTGGTGTTGAAAGGCAATCTTGCCATAGCATCTGCACGTTTCCCCGAGGGAACCTGCGGCTATCAGTTGGATGTCCTGGCAAGGCAGTTCCTTTGGCAGCAGGGATTGAGTTACTTCCATGGTACCGGCCACGGTATCGGCTTCCGTCTCAATGTCCATGAGGGACCTCATTCGATCAGTCCGAAACCTCTCTCTGTCCCTCTGAAAAAAGGTATGGTGGTCAGTGATGAACCAGGCCTCTACAAAGAGGGTCGGCATGGAATTCGAATTGAGAACATTGTAGCGGTCAGGGAGGATGTGAAAACAGAATTTGGCCAATTCCTGAGCTTTGAGGTCTTGACCATTTGTCCGTTTGAACGCAGATTGATAGACAAGAACCTGCTTTCAGCCCAAGAGATAGCTATGGTGGATGCATATCATCGCTGGGTGTATGAAGAGCTGAAACATCTGGTGGATACCACTGCGTTGGAATATCTAAAGGGTGCAACAAAGCCCCTCTAGGTTTGGTTTGAGATGGAAATTACAAGGAGTTATACATAATGGTTGATGCATTGAAAAAAATGGGAAAGATTTCCCGCAAAGGTCCAGTAGTCTTGGTCATCATGGATGGCGTAGGCTTTGGGAAATACAAGGAAGGCGATGCAGTTGCCTCTGCATTGACTGGAACGCTGAACAAGCTGTACAAGACAAATCCCTGGACCAAGCTCAAGGCCCATGGTACTGCTGTCGGCCTCCCCTCAGATGATGATATGGGTAACAGTGAGGTAGGCCACAACGCAATGGGTTGTGGAAGGGTTTTCGCCCAGGGTGCAAAACTGGTCAATGCTTCCATATCGACAGGTGCCATGTATGAGGGCCTTACATGGAAGAAGCTGATCAATAATGCAAAAGAGAAGCAATCCACTCTCCATTTCATCGGGTTGCTGAGTGATGGGAATGTGCACTCCCACATCGACAACCTCAAGGCAATGATCCTCCAGGCAAAAAAGGAAGGTGTATCCAAGGTGCGTGTGCATGCACTACTCGATGGAAGAGATGTCGGTGAACGTAGTGCCCTCGATTACTTCGATCCTTTTGAAGAGTTCCTTGCAGGCATCAATGAGGAAGGTTTTGATGCAAGGATTGCCAGTGGTGGAGGAAGAATGGTTATCACCATGGACCGATACAATGCCAACTGGAATATGGTCAAGAAAGGTTGGGAAACCCATGTACTGGGTGAAGGACGAATGTTTGACAGTGCTCATGAGGCTATTACTGTACTCCGTGAAGAGACAAAGGCAATCGACCAGGACCTGCCTCCCTTTGTTATTGCAAAGGACGGCAAGCCGGTGGGAACCATCGAGGATGGGGACAGCGTCATTCTCTTCAACTTCCGTGGAGACCGTGCTCTTGAGATTACCAAGGCATTCGAGGCTGAGGAGCTCACCGAATTTGACCGCAAGCGTCATCCTAAAGTCGAGTATGCAGGGATGATGGAATATGATGGGGACTTGCATGTCCCTGCCCAGTTCCTGGTGACCCCCCCGGCAATAGACAAGACTCTTGCCGAGTATCTCTGTGCCTCAAAGGTGAAGCAGTTTTCCATCAGTGAGACCCAGAAGTTCGGGCATATAACCTACTTCTTCAATGGGAACAAGAGTGGCAAATTCGATGATTCCCTTGAAGAGTATGTAGAAATCCTGAGTGATATCGTTCCCTTCGAGGAACGGCCCTGGATGAAGTGTGCTGAGATTGCTGACCGTGTCATCGATGAGGTTGAAAGCGGTAAGTGGGACTTCATCAAACTGAACTTCCCCAATGGCGACATGGTTGGCCATACCGGTAACTATCAGGCTGTTGTCTGCTCGATGGAAGGTCTTGACCTGCAGATTGGCCGGATTTACAAGTCGGTCATGGAAGCAGGTGGCGTGATGGTGATCACAGCAGACCATGGAAATGCTGATGACATGTTTGAGCATGCCAAGGATGGCAGTGTGAAGTACAAGGAGAATGGTGACCCTCAGCCCAAGACCAGTCACTCACTCAATCCTGTTCCATGCATCATCTGTGACAGCAACTATCAGGGAGAATATGAGACAGAGCTCAAGAGTGGGCTTGGGATCAGCAGTATTGCAGCGACCTGTATGAATCTGCTCGACTTTGAGGCCCCAAGTGAGTATGATCCAAGTATTATCACTGTGAAATAAGTATTTCTTTGGTATCATGAAACAGGGCCCTCGGGCCCTGTTGTGCTTTTAAAGGGAGGAAACAATGGAATATAAGGCATTTGGAAAAACCGGACATACCTCAAGCAGGGTACTCTTTGGAGCTGCTGCTTTTTGGGATGTAAGCCAAAGGGAAGCTGATAAGACGTTGGGTCTTTTGCTCGATAATGGGATCAACCATATCGATACCGCTAGGAGCTACGGAGATGCTGAGTTACGCATTGGTCCCTGGATGAAAGAACATCGTTCATCTTTTTTCCTGGCTTCAAAAACCAATAAACGTACCAAGGAAGAGGCTCTGGTGGAGTTGCAGGAGACCCTCACCCGTCTCCAGACCGATTATCTTGATTTGTGGCAACTTCACTATCTTGTGGAACCGGATGAGTGGAAGACCACGATGAGCGAGGGGGGAGCCTTGGAGGCTGCCATTGAAGCGAAAGAACAGGGATTGGTCCGTTTCATTGGCGTAACAGGGCATGGGGTTGAAGCCCCTTCAGCACATCTGAGAAGTCTGGAAGTCTATGATTTCGATTCAGTCCTCCTTCCTTACAACTATACCATGATGCAGAATTCGCTCTACAGGGAACAAACCCAGAAGCTTTTTGAGGTATGCAAGGAGAGGGATATTGCAGTGCAGACCATCAAGAGCCTTGCACGGGGAGAGCTTGGGGACAAGGAGAAGATGTATGCCACTTGGTATGATCCTCTTACCGATGAGGATTCCATCCAGAGGGCAGTTCATTGGGTTCTTTCCAATGAGCAGGTGTTCCTCAATAGTACTGGAGATATTCGCATCTTGCCGCATATCCTCAAGGCAGCACAGGAGGCAATCAGGAAGCCAAGTGATGAAGAGATGGAAACTTTGGTGAAGAAAGAGATGATAACACCGCTATTTAGCTAAATCTATGTCCAGATGTGGTACGTCCTGGTAACCATGATCAGGGTACTTGTCCCTGCAACGTAGAGCGCCAGGCCAAGGAAGTTGAACAAGGTGTTCTGGCTGATGGTTACCATGGCGTTTCCCACGATCATCAAGATGAATGACAGACAGCGTGAAAAATTCTGTCTGCTGAAGTGCTCTTCAAACATGATAATCAGAAAGGTTGCCACTGCCAGTACATTGATCAGAATACAGATACCCAAGAAGAGCCTGTTGGTGACTTTTGCTTCCCATAGATAGGAAGGGCTGTTGACCGATACCGGAACAAGAATGGAGAGCATCAAGGCACTGGCAGCACCGAAGAAGGAGTACTGCCAAAGTTTTACTGGGTTGATGGTCTGTTGGAAAATGCCGGAAGCAAGAAAGAGAAATGATGAGAACAGCAGGGAGAAATGGTAGATAATTGAGATGGCCATTGGGCTGATGATGAAAATCTGCGTGAGCGCCTGATATGCAGGGAGAATTTTCACATTCCCCAAGCTGATCGTAAGAAGCAACAGGGGGAGTACCCGTGCCTCAGCCCCAATGTTGGCCCTATAGAAAAAACAGAGCAACAGTGCTGCAATCAAGGCAACCCAGAGATGGAGCAAGGAAGGAAGAAGGTGGGATTGGGCTGTGGACCAAACGCCCTGTTGTTGCTGCAACGAGCTCACCATTGCATGGATAATCGTAATGGAGAGCATCAGGGTAATGACCGATTGGATTCCCAGAAATACGAAGCGCAAATTCTTTCCCATGGCGTCTTACTGGATGTCCCGGTAGGCACTTTCAAGCAGTACCCCCATCCGGTGGCAGGTATACGTAGCTCCAAAAGCAGCAATGTAGGAATCAATGAGAATTCCCAGACCATTAAGTATCGGCATAAGGGCTACCAAGGTCATTTCAGCACCATAAAGATCAATCTTCAGGAATTGCAGGGCTATGATGGAGATGAAGAAAACCTCATAACCAAGATACAGGGGACTGGCAAAGGAGAACATTGCACTGGTAAGTGCAACGATGAGAATGACCTTGTCGGTAGGCATTGTTGCCGTTGCGGCATACAACAGGCTGAGAATGCTCAAGGTCGCAATCATAGCCGACCCTCCCCTCCCGATAAGCGTGTAGAGTGGGAAGGCGGTAGCACTAACCCGTTTTTGACATCCAAGATTATGTCTGGAGAGTGGAATGCTGATAGGGGTGGAGAAAAAGATACTTCCACTGAAGAGCGCTGCTAATGCTGGAGCCAGCATTCGGTAGAGAACCTGATATGGATTTACCTTGAATCGGGTGGCAATGGCAAACAGCAAGGGCAGTATCAAGACAAGTACGGCAAACGTGGAACCAAGCAACATCAGCAGGAATCTTCCGGCAACAAAGATGGTTCCTTCCTGTTGCAGGTGGCTGAACCAGTAGGAAGCAGCAAAGAAGACAAAGAGATGGCCTAGGATGGCAAACGACCGGGTCAGGCGGAACATCGTCTCACTCAAGGAGTTCATCGTTACATAGGCCGGTCGGATTACCTCAACATTCGGCTTCAGGAAGTATCCAAAAACCAAGGCAATGATAATTACTGGAAGCAGGAAACTTTCAGCACTTGCCAATGTGTAGAATGGATTGATCGGGAGCAATGATTCAAAGAGTGTGGACAAGGATTGCGGCGCAAGGACTGAAAGGGACGTTGCATCAGACCCTGCGCTGCTGCTTGCTGGGAAGTAGGTGGGGAATACCCTGAACACTGCAGCTCCAGAAATGGGGAGCAACAATGTGGAGAATAGACTCCAGAGGATGGTCGTCCGACTGAAGACAAATCCTTTACTATCCTTTCTCAGGGAAGCAATACCCGAAGAAAATCCAAAGAATACCAAGGGAATCAAGACGAAACCACCCAATTGTACCAACAGGGCAGTGATGGTGTACATCAGCTGCTGGAAAACAGTCGAATCCCCGAATAATAGGGTTGTAGCCAGCGCCAAGGCTGTTGCAGCTAGATAACTAATCCACGTCTTCATAGTATCCAAGAGTATCTTAACAACTCTGGCAAGTCAATCAAACCGTAGGGATTACCCTAAAAGCCGATCAAGTTTATAGAGTGCTTCCGTCTCTGCCTCCATCAAGGTCTTTACATACCCCTGTGCATTGGCCATCCCCTTATGGATTGCAAGGGAGAGAGCGGAAAGATAGATAATCTCTTGCATTGCCTCCTTGGTATACCATGTCACCCCTTGGTGTTCATTGACTTGGGCGTATGACCTGAGAGAAGGATCTTCAAGCAGTGTGGCCAGGATCTTCCTTGGGTCATCCTCACTGTCGTCGACCATGTACGCACTGGCAGCTAGGATGGCTGCACTATGGCAAGCCTTTCTTGCAAGTTCCTGTTCAAAACCAGCCTCACACAGTTGCTTGGAGAAGAAACGGTAGAGCAACAGCTTGTCACTTGCCACCATTGCATCGCTTATGGTTGCATCCTCGCTGAGGAAGGGCTTCAGGAAAAGTGCTGCAGCCATGACTGATCCCATCTCATCAAGAATTCTGGTTCCTTGCATGAAGAGCCTGCTCTCTTCCTTGCTGAAGAGAGTACTCATTCTCTGGATTTCCTCAAGCATGGAACTTGGACTTATTTCACGGGGAATGGAGGGTAGTGACTTTCGAGCCTCAGGGTGTAGGTTTTCCACAACTGCCGAGAGGTGTGTATATGCTTCTGCCAACAAAAGAATAAGGGTACGCTCTGTTTTACTGGTGGCTTTTCCCTCCATCATTCGTTTGATCTGCTTGTGGAAGGAAGGAGAAAGGAAATGATCCATTGCCTTGAAGACTGGTTTGAGCCTGAGTGCAAGGATTTCCTGTTCAAAGTTTGCAATGCCTGAATCTCCCATCTGTTCATACAGGGCAGAGTAGACTCCATCAGTGTCCTCAACTTCCCGGATGTTCAGGTATACCTTGGTCTCAAACCCACGGAGGTGTACAAAGAATCCTTCGTCGAAGACCTTGAGGGAAGGTTTCATATAGGTCAGGCCATCGCTGAAAGAGTCCATGATAACGTACCGCCTTCCTCCCACCGTCAGGGTCAAAGCCTCGGCAAGGCTGACTTCCTCAAGGTGCTTCTCCCCGTTTGATTTCTTTACTTTTGGGGCAGAGGATTTTATCCATCCTTCCACCACTTCATACTGGTTGTTGTACTGAACCATGACCCGTTCATGTTCTGTTCCATTCACGTAGCAGAATGCAGACTGTTGCACCTCCCCATCACGGTAAAGATCGAAGAGCTGGAAATTGTCAACGCCACTGAAAAGGTATCGTTTCTTCAGGAGTGGGAAGATCCTTCGATAATGTTCCCCTATCAAGTATTCGTTGGGTTTCTCATCCCAATATGCACGGCGGTATTCCATCCCGTATTTTTCCCGGTACCCTTCAACCTGCCCGTGGCCGAACATGGGAAGCCCCGGCATGGTTACCAGCAAGGTACATACACCGAAGTACTTGTCCCCATCCCCAAACTGGGCGATGGCAGTTTCCTCATCTGGGTTGTTCATGAAGTTCACGAATCGTTTAAGGATCTCAGGGTCGAAGTTGAGCGTATTCTTGATAGTCTCACGATACTTCTGGTTTTCCTGGTTCTTGAGCATGTTCATAAATGCGCTGTTATACACGCGATGCATTCCAAGTGTGCGGACAAAGTATCCTTCCATCATCCAGAATGCTTCTGCAAGCAACAGTGTATCAGGCAATTCCTCATTGATCCTGTCCACCACCTCTCGCCAGAACTCCTTGGGGATTTGACGGTTGAACTCAGCCTCATCCATACCATACTGGGCACGCCCGGCGATATCCCCTCCGTGGCCCGGTTTAGGATACCATAGTCGTTGGATGTGTTTCTTTGCCAATGTCATTGCAGCATCAAAGCGAATGATGGGAAAGTTGCTGGCAACATGCTTTATCTGTTGATAGACAGCCTCCCGTGTTGCCGGGTTGAGGAAATCCAGCTGTGCAGTATCGTTCCAGGGCATCGATGTACCATCATTACCATGGAAGATGTAGGTGGTGTTCCCATTTCTCAGATCCCTTCTCCTGAAGGTTACTGCAGCATCACTGCGATCGTAGTAATGGTCCTCCAGCTTGATCTCAACATCCGGGTGCGAAGAGAGGTTTGGCCCATCATAGGTATAGGAAGGGAAAGGTGGATAACTTTGCTGGATGAAAAAGTCGCTGTGCTCAAAGACCCAATCCCCGTCGATTCCACAATGGTTTGGAACCATGTCACTGGCAAGCCTGATGCCTCGGCTGGCACACCGCTTTCGAAGGTTGTCCAAGGCAGGCCATCCCCCGATGACCTCTGCAATCTCGTAATTTTTCAAGGAGTATGCGGAGGCTTCCGCATCAGGATTGCCACAGAGGTTCTTGATTTTCTTGCTTGCGGTGCTTCTTTCCCATAGACCGATAAGCCAGAGTGCAGTGAAGCCCCTCGTTGCAATATGATCGAGCTCCCGATCAGGAATCTTATCCAAGGTATCAATAGGGTATTCATACTCCTTGCTCAGCTGGTCCAGCCATACAAGGGTGGATTTGGCTAACATGATTACATTTGGCATCCAATTCCGGTCGGTAGTGAATGCCTCCTGCTCCTGGTCATAGAGGGTATAGTCGGGTACGACCATAGCCGGGCTTCCCCCATCTCCCGGGAAGTGTGGCTTCTCTTCTTCCTTGACCACATCGATTGCTTTCAGGAGCAACTCCTTCAAGCGTTGGGGAATCAGTTCTCCCCAGTTTTCTATGATGAAGGAGATTTGGTCGGTCAGGGAATCGGGATAAAGCTTTGCCGGTCTGGTGAGGAAGGAGAAAATGTCCTCGTCACTGTTGGTCATTGATGCACTGGAGAGGGTATACCCTCCCATCAAAGCGGTGAGTGCCTGGGCAGCCTTGGGAAAGGAGAGTCCTTCCGGGGCAAGGAATGGTTTGGTTGCCTTCATGAGTGCAGGGTTTTCCTGCATGACCTGATGGATGAAATATCCCCTGAGAGACTCTTCATAGAAGTATTCAAGTGGCAGACCCTGCTCGACCAAGAGGGGGGAAGGGAATTCCTTCATGTAGAAGGCAAGCACTTCCTGGGCTGCGTGGTTCTTGTTGACCAATGTGGTCAAGCGGGTAAAGAAATCAGGTTCACTGTAGCTTAGGTAGTGGGAAAGAACACTCTGGTAGAGTTGATGCAGGACGGCCGAGGCAAGGAGTTTTGCCGAAGAGACCCAGTCATTTCCTCCCTTTGCTTTTACCTTCGTATTGAAAAGGTATGCGAGTTCAGTTGCCTGCTTATAGAGATCTCCAAGGTCGGCATCTGACGGAAACAACGCTGGAAAAAAATCAATTTCAGTCCTTGTGCGAACTGAAATACGAAAATCACGTGTAATCAAATCACGCCTCCCTGAGGGTGGTTGTATCCCTGGTAGTGGTACTCCAAGTATATCACGAGTGGCCATGGTTGTAACCACTTTCTTGGGAATTGGCTACTGTTAGACTAATGTATTTGTGACAGGAAGAGTAGAAATATCATCTATAAGCATTTGTTTTGCTGAATCAAGAATCAAGGGAAGAGAAATCTCTTCTTCTGGGGAGAAGCGTTGCAATACAAAGGAGGAAACGGTTCCATGCCTTGGTCTCCCGATTCCTATGCGGAGTCGGATGAACCCGTCGTCCTTGATATGGCTCTTGATTGACTTCAATCCATTGTGCCCTTGCAAGCCTCCGCCACGCTGCATCCTGATTGTCCCAAAGGGAAGCTCCAGATCGTCATGGATGACCAGGACTTCCTGTGCTGTATAGGAGAAGAAATCCATACAGGATCGAACTGATTTGCCGCTTTCGTTCATGTAGGTATGTGGCTTAAGCAACCTGATTCCCCCATCCTGGGCAATCAGCCCATTGAATTTCTGTGTCCATGGGAGTGTTGGGTACATATGATCACAAACCATCCAGCCTACATTGTGCCGGGTTTTCTCATACGCTTTGCCAGGGTTGCCGAGAAATACCAGAAGTTTTACCATACCTTATCATACGGACAAACAGAAGGAGAGAAAAGGTGTACATATTGGTAACCTATGTTCCTGATTCTCATCTTGAGCAGGTGAAAGAGGCTCTCTTCAAAGCAGGAGCTGGAAAGATGGGCTCTTATGATTCCTGTTGCTACCAGAGCCAAGGAACCGGCCAATTTCGTCCATTGAAAGGCTCATCTCCCTTCATTGGGCAGGTAGGGGAGCTTGCACAAGAGCCGGAGTGGCGTCTAGAATTGGTGGTTGATGAAGAATTTGCTGCCCCGGTGGTGGATGCGCTCTTGGAAAGTCATCCCTACGAGGTCCCTGCTTATCATCTGATCCCGGTCTTGACCCTTGATGGGTTGAGCGACGAATAGGAGCCCCTATGGCAAAGACAGTTTCCCAGATCAATGAGAAAATCAAGAAAGGCACGGTTGTCGTGGTCAGTGCGGAAGCCTTTACCGCGATGGCAAAAGAGAAAGACCTAAAAGAACTCAGTGAAGAGGTGGATATCGTAACCACAGCCACCTTTGGTCCTATGTGCTCCAGTGGAGCAATCATCAATTTCGGACACTGGTCTCCCGGTATCCGTATGGAGGAGATTACCCTCAATGGGGTGAATGCCTATGAGGGCCTTGCTGCAGTGGACACCTACATAGGTGCAACCAGTGAATCCAAGTTTGATGCTACCTACGGTGGTGCGAATGTTATCGAGGAGTTGATCGATGGCAAGGATGTGCGTCTGCATGCCAGGGGGAAAGGAACCGATTGTTATCCCACCAAGGAGATTGATACCTATATCAACAAGGATACCATCAACGAGTTTTATCTCTTCAATCCCCGAAACGCCTACCAAAACTATGCAGCAGCAACCAACAGCACGAACCGGATCAGGTACACTTATATGGGCAGCCTTCTTCCCAGGTTCTCGAACGTAACCTACTCCACCAGTGGTGAACTGAGTCCCTTGTTGAATGATCCCTACCTGAGAACCATTGGTCTTGGAACCCGGATTTTCCTCGGTGGAGGAGAGGGGTATGTGGTATGGAACGGGACTCAGTTCCATACCAGACGGGAGCGTACCCCAGAAGGTATTCCCACCATGCCGGGGGCAACCCTTGCAGTCATAGGGGATGCAAAACAGATGTCGAGGGAGTATATCCGCTCTGCCTACTATGAGAAGTATGGTGTCTCGATGTTTGTCGGTATCGGTATTCCCATACCGGTACTTGATGAGGAAATGGCAGCCCATCTCGCTATCTCAAATGAGAAGATCATCACCAATATTCTCGACTACGGGCAGGATGGTCACCCATCAGTCGGGACCTGTTCCTATGCCCAGCTTGCCAGTGGATCTGTCACCTTGGGTGATGGAAAGGAAGTAAAGACAGCTCCCCTCTCTTCCCTAGCCAAGGCACGGGAGATTGCCGATGTCTTGGCTTCCTGGATCAAGGAGAAACGATTCTTCCTCTCTGAGCCAGTGCATACGTTCCCAACTGACAGTTTTGTAAAACCTTTGGTGCCTCGTGAAGGAGGTGAGAAATGAAAAAGCGATATGCCTTGCGCTTCTCTCCCACCTTGGTGGAGCAACCTATTGTAAGCAAGCTTGCCCGATCCTACGATGTGGACATCAATATCCTCAACGCGGATGTTGCCAGTGGTCGTGGGGGGAAGCTCATTGTTGAGTTGAGTGGAACCGAGCAAGACTTGGATGCGAGTGTCATTTATCTCGGAGAGATCGGAGTTGTCGTCTCTGAGATGGTCAAGGAGCTGCTCTTCAACCAGGATGGGTGTATTGACTGCGGGGCTTGCACGGCTGTCTGTTCCTCCGGTGCCTTATGGATGGATTCTGAGGCAAAGCTGCAATTTGATGTATCACATTGTGTTGTGTGTGGGCTCTGTGTCCATGCCTGTCCAATGCGCCTGTTTGAGGTATCACACGAACGGGAGGCTTAGAATTGTACCAAAGGAGAGCCTATCGCCAGAGCATGGGGTCCACCCGTTTCTCTTCATTCTCCCTTTCTGTAGGGGAGAGTGATGTTTGGATTGGATTCCAGGGGCCTGCCGATAAGGGCTCCCTACAGGCTGAAACGACAACCCTTTTAAGACGACTGAGAAGGGAGCTTCTCGACTATGGGGACCCCCAGCTGTTTACCAGCTTTGTTCCCTTGCAACCGAGGGGAGACCTTTCTGTGTTGCTGCAGCGTATGTTTGATGCAGGGAAACGTTCAGGCACTGGCCCTTTTTCCAGTGTGGCGGGGGCAATCGCCGAACGCATTGGCAGGCATCTCAAGGACCGGTTTGGTCTCTTGGAGATTGTTGTTGAAAATGGTGGCGATTTGTATATTGATGTCCAGAAACCTCTTCCTGTGCAGATTTTTGCACCAACCAGTATACTTTCAGGGAAGCTTTCCATCATTGTTGATCCTTCCTATGGTCCCATGGGAGTCTGTACCAGTTCAGGAAAGATTGGGCACTCAATAAGTTTCGGCAAGGCTGATGCTGTTATGGTTGCATGCAAAGATGCTGCCCTTGCGGATGCGTATGCGACTGCCTACTGCAATCGTGTCTCCGGGAAAGAGGATGTGGGGAAGGTGTGCGAAGCACTTACAAAGCAGGAAGCAGTCCTCTCCGCTGTAGTGATATTTGAAGACACATTGGCCGTGGGTGGCCTTTTGGAGGTAGGTACCTGACATGGATAGGAAAGAATACTTGCAGGTGTTGCTTAAAAAGAGAATCGTGCTCCTGGATGGGGCTATGGGTACCATGATTCAAAAGCAGGGATTGCAGGTCGAGGATTATACCCTGGAGGATATTTCGGCCCCTGGCTGTAATGAATTTCTCAACCTCAGTAGGGGTGATGTCATTTATCAGATTCACCAAGAGTACTTATCCTCTGGTGCCGACATCATCGAGACCAACACCTTCTGCGCAAATGCATTCAATCTTGCGGAGTATGGCCTATCAGGAGAGGTGGGACCCATCAACCTGGCTGCCTGTGAAATTGCACGTGAGGCAGCGGCGGACTATGAAGCAACCCATGACGGGTATGCCTTTGTTGCAGGGGTTCTTGGTCCTACCAACCGTTCACTCTCCTTCTCTGAGAAGGTAGAAGACCCAGCCTATCGACAAAAAGACTTTTCCTCCTTTTTGGAGATGTATCGTGAACAAGTGCGTGCACTGCTGCAAGGAGGGGTAGACCTCCTCCTCATCGAGACGGTCTTCGATACCTTGGTGGCAAAAAGTGCCATCATTGCATGTCTGGAAGAGATGGAAGCACAGCAGAGGACCATTCCTCTGATGGTAAGTGTAACCTTCAGTGACCAGAGTGGAAGGACGCTCAGTGGGCAGACCCTGGAGGCCTTTGTGGCAAGCCTTGTCCCCTTTCCCCTTTTCAGCCTGGGACTCAACTGTTCCACCGGGCCGAAGGAGATGCTTCCTCTTATCGAGAAACTCTCGGGGCTTTGTCCCTTCTATGTCAGTGCCCACCCCAATGCAGGATTCCCGGACAAGGAAGGAAATTATCAGCTGCAGGCACAGCAGATGGCAAAAGAGCTTGCCCCTGCCTTGCAAAAAGGATATCTGAACATTCTCGGTGGATGTTGTGGGACCACCCCTGTTCACATCAAGGCATTGAAGGAAGCCTCTGCTCAGGCTGTGGTTCGACAGCTGCCTTCGATAGCTTCTTCCCTGGCCTTGAGTGGGATGGATGCCGTGCAGGAAAAAGAAGGTGAAATCCTTCTGGTTGGAGAGAGAACCAATGTTGCCGGTTCGAGAAAGTTTGCCCGCCTGATCAAGGAAGAAAAGTGGGAGGAAGCTCTCCAGATCGCCCGGGAGCAAGTAGCCCATGGCTCTTCTGTCCTGGATCTCTGTATGGATGCATCCATGCTTGATGCTGAGAGGAGTATGAAGAACTTCCTACGCTATATCGCGAGTGATCCCTCAGTGGCAAAGGCAGCAATCATGATCGACTCATCAGATTGGGAGGTTGTCTGCTCCGCAATGGGAGAGGTCCAGGGACGAGGGATCGTTAACTCAATCAGTCTGAAAGAGGGAGAGGAAACCTTCATTTCCCATGCCAAGCACATTGCCCGCTATGGTCATGCAATGGTGGTCATGTTGTTTGATGAAGAGGGACAGGCCGCTACCTATGAACGTAAGATAGCCATTGCAAAGAGGAGCTATTCCCTGCTTCATCAGGCAGGGATCAGGGATGAGGATATTATCTTCGATGCCAATGTTCTCTCTATTGCCACCGGTATCGAAGAGCACGATACCTATGCCCGCGATTTCATTCTTGCCACCCGGGAACTCAAGCGGCTTTATCCGAGGTGCCATACCAGCGGAGGCGTGAGCAATCTCTCCTTCTCCTTCCGTGGGAATGATGCACTTCGCTCTGCTATGCATGCCATCTTGTTGGAGTTGGCCGACCTTGATATGGCAATCATCAATCCTGCAAGTCTTATTGATGTTCAAACATTGAACAAGGATGTTCGTTCCACTATTGAACATGCTCTTATGGCAGAGGGTGGTGATCTGGCAGATATCAGGGCTGAACTGATCAATCTCGCCCTGACCATGCAGAGTGAGGACACTCCCAAGAAGAAGGTTGCACCTCGCTCTGAGCGAAGTGCTTCTGATCGGCTCTATGATGCAGTGGTAGCAGGGGACCATACCTATCTCTCCCAGGACTTGGAGGCAATGAAAGAAGAAAATCCTCTCTCCTTGGTGGAAGGTCCCTTGATGGATGGCATGAAGGAGGTGGGTCGTCTCTTTGGGAAAGGAAAGCTGTTCCTACCCCAGGTGGTGCGGAGTGCAAGGACAATGAAGCTTGCGGTTGATATCCTCCAGCCACGTATTACTGCCTATTTAGCGAAGAACTTGCATGAAACAAGGAATCAAAAGAAACTTGCTGTCCTTGCTACGGTCAAGGGCGATGTGCATGACATCGGTAAGAATATTGTTGCGCTCATTCTTACCTGCAATGGCTTTGAAGTCATTGACCTCGGGGTGATGGTTCCGTCAGCAGATATTTATGATGCAGCCATCAAATACCAGGCAGACATCGTCGGCCTGAGTGGTTTGATCACACCATCCCTGAAGGAGATGGAGAGGGTCATCTCCCTATTCGAGGAGCGGGGGGCCAGCATTCCCATCTTTGTAGGAGGGGCAACCACGAGTGAGATCCATACCGCGGTGAAGCTTTCAGTACGCTACTCGAATCCTGTCATTCAGACAAAAGATGCTTCTGCCATGGCCTTGGCGGCTAATGAAGTGGTAGGGCCCAACCGTCTTGCATTCTTTCATGAAGTACATGAGCATTACCGCCAACTCAGGGAGAATCATCAGGATGTAAAAGAGGAGAAGAGTTCCTCCGTTGCTGTTGGATATGCTTTTTCCTTGGAAAGCAGTGAGCAAAAGAGCGTGGGAACGAAGGCAAAAACCTATGGGGTGAATACGCTGAAAGACATTCCTCTCGCTGATTTGGTTGATCTTATCAACTGGAACATGTACTGCGCTGCATGGAAGGTTCCTCCTTCCAGTGAAGAGGGAGTAAGACTCATCAAACAAGCGAAAGCACTTCTGGAAGAGGAGAAGATTCGTCTTCTCTTTGAGCAAGGATGCAGGATTGTCTATGGGGTATTCCCAGCCAAGAGCGACCGATTGGCGGTACAGGTGAGTGATAAGACATTCTACTTCCTTCGAGACGAGAAGAGTGGCCTCTGTATTGCTGATATGATTGCAAAAGAGGATACGGTCGGTTTGTTTGTAACTACCAGTTCCCTTTCCTTGGCTCCCTATCTCAAGGAGCTGGAGGAGCAGGGGGATACCATGCGGCACCTTTCTGTCAAACTTCTTGCCGACCGCCTTGCCGAAGCACTTGCCGAGAAAGCGCAGCAGTTGATTGTATCCATGTGGGGGGAGCAATTGCCTTCCTACCTACGTCCAGCCCCAGGATATCCCTCCTGGAACGACCATAGTGAGAAGGGCACCCTGTTCAGCTTGCTTGATGCAACCGAGAGGATCGGGGTACAGCTTACTGAAAGTTTCGCCATGAATCCTCCCTCCTCGGTATGCGGGATGCTGATCGGAGGGGAGCATCTTCGGTATTTTGCCCTCAAGCATGTCAGTGAAGAACAGCTCTCCCTCTACGCAAAGCGGAAAGGTATAGACAGGCAGATGCATGCCACGCTCCTCAGTGGTATGGAATACTGTAGCTATGCAAGTAATCGACATACTCAATGAGGCAAAGAAACCCCTGTTTACCTTTGAACTGGTTCCCCCTTTGAAGGGCGGAGATGTCCAGACGCTGCTGGAATCCGTGCGTACGCTCAGTGAATTCAATCCAGCATACATCAATGTAACCAACCACCAGCAGGAGGTGGTCTACGTGGAAAGGGAAGATGGGCTCCTGGAGCGGCGAACCGTGCATAAGAGACCTGGTACGGTTGCACTTTCAGCCTTGATCCAATATACATTCCAGATTCCTGTAGTGGCACACCTGATCTGCGGAGGGATGGATGCCGACCAGCTTGAGGATGCCTTGGTGGAGCTTAATTTCCTGGGCATCGAGAATATCCTTGCACTGAGGGGAGATCCTCCAAATGGGGTGAAGCGGTTTGTGCCGGTAAAAGGTGGCTATGATCACTCAAGTGATCTGGTAACCCAGATTGCTCGCCTCAACGAGGGAATCTATCTGGATAAGCAACTCCAGAATGCGCAAAAAACCCACTTCTGTACCGGCGTTGCAGGCTATCCAGAGAAGCATGGGGAAGCTCCAAACCTCACCTATGATATCCAGATGTTGAAGAAGAAGGTGGACAGTGGTGCCCAGTATATTGTCACCCAGATGTTCTTCGACAATAGTGTGTACTATCGCTTTGTTGATGCCTGTAGAAAAGAAGGCATCACTGTGCCCATCATTCCCGGAATAAAGCCCATTGGCAGTAAGCGAGATCTTGCCACCATCCCCCAGACGTTCCATGTCGATTTTCCCGATGAGCTTGTTTCTCTGGTGAATGGTGCAACAAAGCTCGCTGAAATCAGGGAGATTGGCGAATATTGGTGTATCAAACAGGCAAAGGATCTGCTCGCCCATGATGTTCCCGGTGTACATTTTTACACCCTTGGAAAGGCGGACAGGGTAGCCAAGATTGTCAGGGAAGTGTTTTAACGACTACGCTTCACTCCAATCTTCGGACAGTGCTCCGCTTCAGGGCATTTGCTGCAGAAGGGGCTGATTGGTGTACAGATGAGCTGTCCATATCGCACCAATAGTTCATTGAGAGGAATCCAGAATCTTCTTGGCATGATTCCCATAAGATCTTTCTCTGTCTGCTCCGGGGTTTTTGTCTCCACCCATCCCATTCGATTTGCAATCTGGTGAACATGGCAATCCACGCAGATAGCCTCAATCTGGAACCCCAGGTTGAGGGTGAGATTTGCGGTTTTAATGCCTACCCCAGGGAGGGAGAGCAGCGCTTGCTGGTCATTTGGAACAACTCCCCCATACTGTTCAAGGAGTATTCTGCTGATGGTTTTGATATTCCTTGCTTTGGTTTTATAGAACCCTGATGGGTAGATGGCCTTCTGGATTTCCTCTTCACTGAGATGAAGCATACCCTTTGGGTCCTTCGCGAGCGCAAAGAGTCTTGCGCTTGCATCGAGGGTCACCTCATCCTTGGTTCTCAGTGATATGATGGTAGCTATAAGCACCCGAAAGGGATCGTTCTCCCTCTCTGCAATTACCGAAACTGAGGGTAGGATACCACCCTCCTTCTCGATTGCTTGCTTGAACTGCGTGAAAACTGAATCCCAATATGCATCATCCATAGGCATTCTCCTATCATGGAAAGGTAAAATAGGCAATGATTACTTGACCTTTTTACTATTACCCTCTAGCGTATTTTCATGATAATCGTACTGCAAAAGAATATTGGGGACACACAGAGGGAAGCGATCAGATCCTTCCTTGTTGAAAAGGGCTACACCGTCAAAGAAATCATTGGACAGGAAGAAACTGTCTTTGGTGCGGTGGGCCGGAGTACCGTTGACATCAGGGAAGTGGAGATGCTTGAGGGAGTGGCCAGTGTGGTACCCATCAGCAAACCCTATAAACTTGCTTCAAGGGAACTGAAGAAGGAGGACACCATTGTGTCCGTTGGCAAAGTGAAGATTGGTGGAAACCGTATTGCCATGTTTGCCGGCCCCTGTGCAATAGAGTCACGTGAGCAGATCATGAGCATTGCTGAGGCAGTACGGGATGCGGGTGCTGTCATTCTCAGGGGAGGTGCATTCAAGCCAAGAACCAGCCCCTATGCCTTCCAGGGTTTGGGAGAAGAGGGGCTGCAGTACCTCAAGGAAGCCGGTGAGACGTTCGGTATGCCGGTAACCAGTGAAATAGTGAATCCTTCAGATGCACCGATGATGGAAAAGTACATAGACATGTTCCAGATCGGGGCAAGGAACATGCAGAATTTTGAACTCCTCAAGGCTGTAGGGAAGACCGGTATGCCGGTTCTCCTGAAGCGAGGACTTTGCGCCACCATCGAGGAGTGGCTGATGGCCGCTGAATACCTGATGAGCAGTGGTACCGACCAGGTGGTCCTGTGTGAACGAGGAATTCGTACCTATGAACGGGCTACAAGGAATACCCTCGATATCTCAGCAATCCCCATGGTGCAGAAGATGACCCACTTGCCGGTCATTGGCGATCCAAGCCATGCAACAGGGGTGAGGGACATGGTTTCCCCGATGAGCCTGGCGTTGGTTGCCAGTGGAGCCTCTGGTTTGATCGTTGAAGTACACAACCATCCTGAGAAAGCCTTCAGTGATGGTCCGCAATCCCTCTATCCGTCCCAGTTTGAGAAATTGATGCGTGACATCCAGGCACTGAGCTCGGTGGTGGGAAAATCATTGGAACGCATTCCCCGGCTTTCCCCCATTACAATTTCCCATACAAAGGAACAGGTTCCAGAGAAGGACCAGTTGGTGGTCGCATTCCAAGGAGAGAGAGGGGCTTACAGTGAACTTGCAATCCAGCGGGCATTTGACGAGAGCACCAAGGTGCTTCCTTGTAAAGGTTTTGCAGATGTCTTTGAGGCAGTCATGGAAGGCAAGGCTTCCTATGGCATGATTCCCATGGAGAATACCCTGGGTGGTACGCTGTACGAAAATCTGGACCTTCTGGATAGACATCCAGGTATCGAGGTTGTGGGAGAGCAACAGATCAGGATAATCCACAACCTTATTGCACTCCATGGGGCCAAGAAGGAGGACATCAGGGAGATCTATTCTCACCCGCAGGGGCTTGCCCAGTGTACTGACTACCTTGCAAAGGAGATGGCACACGCCAAGGCAATTCCCTTCTTCGATACCGCTGGTGCAGTCGCCTATGTAAAAGAGTGTGGTGACATCCATAAAGCAGCCATTGCAGGCCTTCCTGCGGCAAAGGTGCATGGACTTGAGGTCCTTGAAGAGGCTATCGAAAGCAACTCCAGCAACTATACACGCTTCTACATTATCTGCCGTGAAGAGCGAAGCAGTGTGTTTCGGTCTGCCAGCCAGGTCAATCGTGCTTCCTTGCGGTTCACTGTTCCCGATCGCCCAGGATCTCTCTTCCAAGCCCTCCTGGTTCTTACCAAGCATGGTTTGAATATGAAAAAACTGGAAAGCCGTCCTATCCCTGGAAAGCCATGGGAGTACTCTTTCTTTGTGGAGACGGAGCTTGGTGAGGAAGGTGCGTTCAAGGTTGCACTTGAAGAGCTTGGTGGCATTTGCCACTCGATTCGGGTCCTGGGGACCTATTCCAGCACACTCTGACATGGATAGGGAGCAGGGTTTCCTGCCCCATCGTCTGGTGATGGGGGTGTTGGTTTCACAACAGGAGATGATTCCTCTCGTGAAGGAGCGCCTTATTGAGCGGTATGGGCCTATCTTGGATAGTACAGAGCCCAAACCCTTTACCTATACCGATTACTATGACGATGAGATGGGAGGAAAACCCTTGCGGTTTTATCTGAGCTTTGCCCCTCTCATCGATCCGTCCCGGCTATCTGCGATCAAGCGAGAGACCAATGCATTGGAAGCGGAATTTGCCCAGGATGGTGGGAGGAGAGTGAATCTGGATCCCGGATTGCTGGGCCAGGCCAATCTTGTGCTTGCCACTACCAAAAATCGTGCACACCGCATTCCATTATCTGAAGGCATCTATGCTGAACTTACCCTGATGTATGCAAACAAGCAGTTTAAAAGCTTTCCCTGGACCTATGCAGATTATACGAGTGAGGAAGTAAAACTCCTCTTCGCCTCTTGGAGAGAGCAGTATCGAAGACAGCTGAAGCAAGAAGGCCTCTTGTAATGCTTATAAGGTGTGAGAGTAGTATTTTGTTGCCTCCTTCTCATACTCTGTATTGGATGTGAGGCAAATGTTTTACACGAACAACGGATAACGGTCTCTTTGCAGGATCCCCATCCTTGGGCGGAGGCCTCCCATCGTCCGCTCTGGCATACCTTGGTGTATACAAATGGGGATGGGACTCGCAGTTCCATGCATCTCATAGAGGGACAAAATCGAGTCACGCTCACCGTACCGAGGGATTCCTTGACTGTTTTCTGTGCCTATCCGCTCTCTTCCCTGCATCCTTATGGTGGGTTCTACCATCCTGGGGCAGACGATTCTGTAACACTTAGCCAGGAACAAGGAGAGCTTGCCAAACTTCTTCTTGACTCCTATCAGTTCAATCCTGAGGCAGTGGAGCATATCAATGCCACCTATCTTGCCGATGAGGTAGGGGATGCATCCCTTCTTGACGGGAACGCATTGGTGGTCTCCTTGCTCAATGGGGAGGGTATACCTCCTGGTCTGAGACACTATGAGAAACTGGACGTATTCGTATCGGATATTCCATCCGGTTACTGGGTTCCCGAGCGGCTAAGCCAGGAACCCTTCTGGAATAGATGGGGAGAGGTTGTTTCCTTGGAACTGGAGGGTGGATTGCAACGGTTTCTCAATAGGGAAGGCTCCCTTTGTCTTTCACTCTATGTGGATCTTAAGAAGGGTGAGTACCTGAGTAGTCTCTCAAAAGCGCCTCCCTGGTAAAAGAGCTTCCCATTTTTACTATAAACCGGTAGAGTTTGTACATGGAATCCTTGCGTGAACTCTACAGAATCGGGTATGGCCCCTCGAGTAGCCATACCATGGGCCCGCGCTCTGCAGCACAACACTTCCTCTCCCTTCATGCTGACTGCCAGCGGTTTGAGGCTGATCTGTACGGAAGTTTGGCTGCTACCGGGAAGGGACACTTGACCGATAAAGCCTTGCGAGAGGTGTTTTCCTCCGCGGGCAAAGATGTTGAGATTGTCTGGTACCCAGAAATTGAGAAACCTTTCCACCCCAATGCACTTACAATTCGTTCCCTCTCTGATACAGGTGAAGTCATCTTTGAGAACACCTACTACAGTGTGGGAGGTGGAAAAATTGTGCTGGAAGGTGAAGATGCTGACCAGGCTGCAGAAGTATATCCCAAGGCATATTCCAAAATGCGCCAGATTCTTGACTACTGCGGAGAAGAGGGCATACAGATCTGGGAATTTGCTCTCCAGTTCGAGGATTCGGACATTCTCACCTACATGGATGAAATCTGGAGTGTGATGTGTGATGCAATTGAGCGTGGGGTGAATGCAGAGGGTGTACTTCCTGGTGGCTTGAAGCTTCCAAGGAAGGCAAGCCAATTCAACTCCAAGGCTGGTGAGTTCACCGCTGCAATGGGAAATCCTGCATTTGCCATCAGCTACGCTCTTGCAGTCAGTGAGGAGAATGCTGGTGGGGGGAAGATTGTCACAGCCCCAACCTGTGGAAGCAGTGGTGTGCTTCCTGGGGTTTTGTACTACCTGGCTAAACAGTATAAGTTTCCCAAGATACGTATATTGCGTGCGCTTCTCACCGCCGGGATCATCGGCAATGTGGTGAAGACCAATGGATCGATCAGTGGGGCGGAGGTTGGTTGCCAAGGAGAGATAGGGGTTGCCTGTGCAATGGCAGGGGCTGCTGCTACCCAGCTTCTTGGTGGCTCCATCTTCCAGATAGAGTATGCTGCAGAAATGGGTCTTGAGCATCATCTTGGCCTTACTTGTGATCCAATGCGTGGTCTTGTGCAGATTCCGTGCATCGAACGGAATGCCCTTGCTACCATGCGCTCCCTAGACCACTGCACCTATGCCTTGCTTGGTGATGGACGTCATAAGGTCTCTTTCGACAGTGTCATCGAGGTGATGATGGAAACTGGACAAGCGCTTCCTTCCCTCTATCGGGAAACAAGCAAAGGCGGCCTTGCCAAAGTCCTTGGATAAGAATAGTATGTCATAAGATGTTTGTGCTCTAATCTATTCTATAGGATTGATATAGGTGGATCTTAGGCATGTCTAGTAGTGCTGAATATGTCATTGATGATTGTTTCTACTGACATAGGTTTTCTGGATAGGTATGCTATGAAACAGTGGAATCGATGCCCTAATCTTTCCAAGAATAGCCAAGCAATTCGTATTGGCATTTTTTTCATAGCCTGTTTGGTGTTCTCTCATCCTCTCATTGCAGCAATCTCATTGCAGGACCCATTCCCCTCATCTGTAAAATTTGTCCTGGTTCAGGGCGGTGAACGTAGGTCCCAACAGGAAGTGCCTATCGCCGAATTGTACGTTCAGGCAAAACACCGTGGAAGGGGAAGTGTCTCAATAACCTACTCCCCTCTCACTGATGGTACTCATTCAGTGCTGTATCAGATGGTCAGAGAAGATGGCAGGCAATTCAATGGTGGCTTTTGTGCCGAATACGAGGCAAGCAATCAACAGAGAAGGACTTACAGGCTCTGTTCGCTAAAAGCCTTGCTCTCTCGTCCATTGCGGGAAGAGGAAACGCATCTAACAAGTACCATTGTTCTTGATCTTTCTGTCGAGCTGTAAAAAACAGGAGACTTGAAGTCTCCTGTCATGCTAGCGAACTACAATATTCACCAACTTATCTGGGACCACAATCTCCTTGACGATGGTCTTTCCTTCAATCCACTGCTGGATCTTCTCGCTCTCTTTTGCCATTGCAAGTGCTGAAGCCTTGTCCATGCCTTTGGAAACAGTCTGTTTGTCTCGGACCTTTCCGTTGACCTGGAACACCATCTCAATCTCCTCATCGATGGTCAGCTTCTCCTCAAAGGTAGGCCAACTCACCTTGGTGAGACTCTCCTTGTTGCCGAGTTTCTCCCAGAGTTCCTCAGCAATGTGCGGGACATACGGGCCGAGGAGTTTTACCAAGGTCTCTGCTACCACACGGGGGAACTCATCAACCTTGTACAGCTCGTTTACCAACACCATCATCTGGCTGATGGCCGTATTGAAGTTCAATGTTGCCGTATCGTGGGTTACCTTCTTGATGGTCTTATGCAGGGTCTTGTTCAATTCCTTGGAGGGCTCATCATCAGTGATGGGTCTTTCCTCATAGAGTCTCCAAACCCTGTCCAGGAATCGGTAGATACCGTTCAGACCTGTGGTTGCCCATGGTTTTGAAACCTCAAGGGGGCCCATGAACATCTCATACATGCGCATGGAGTCGGCTCCATATTCCTGGATGATCTCATCAGGATTGATGACGTTCTTCAGGCTCTTGGACATCTTGGCAATGACCCGCTCGAGTTTCTGCCCAGTCTCCTTCTCGACAAAGACGTCGGTCTCGACTTCTTCCACCATATCGGTTGGGACAAGGCTCTTGTCCGGCCTCTGGTAGGCGTAGCTGGTAATCATTCCCTGATTTACCAACCGTTTGAAGGGCTCACTGGTGGAAACCAATCCGAGGTCAAAGAGTACCTTGTGCCAGAAGCGGGCATAGAGCAGGTGCAGCACTGCATGCTCTGCTCCACCGACGTAGAGATCAACCGGCATCCAATACTGTTCCTTTTCCTTGCTCACAAACTCTTTGTCATTGTTTGGATCAAGATAGCGCAGGTAATACCAGCAGGAACCTGCCCACTGGGGCATGGTATTGGTTTCTCTTTTTGCTGCTGCACCGCAAACCGGGCAGGTGGTTTCTACCCAACTTTCAATTTTGGCAAGCGGGCTTTCACCGGTGCCGCTTGGTTCATAGCTGGACACCTCGGGCAGCAGCAGTGGTAGCTGATCCTCTGGAATGGGGACCGTTCCACAATTTGGGCAGTGTACCAAGGGGATCGGTTCTCCCCAGTACCGCTGACGACTGAAAATCCAGTCACGTAACTTGTAATTTACGGACTTGGTACCCAATTCCCTCTCTTCCAGCCAGGCAATCATGGTGTTGATGGCGTCTTCTTTGTTGAGGCCGTCGAGGAAGTCACTGTTTACGTGGATTCCATCCTCAGTCCATGCTTCTTCCTGGACATCGACATCACTTTTAAGTACTTCAATGATCGGAAGATTGAATTTCTTAGCAAACTCCCAGTCACGCTTATCGTGGGCGGGAACCGCCATGATGGCTCCAGTGCCGTAGCTGATCAATACGTAGTCAGCAATCCAGATGGGGATTTTCTTGCCATTTACCGGGTTGATTGCATAACTGCCACTGAAAACACCGGTCTTGTCCTTTGCCAGGTCGGTACGCTCGAGATCACTCTTTCTGGCAGTCGCCTCAAGGTATTCCTCCACCGCACTCTTTTGTTCCACGCTGGTAAGTTTTTCTACCAAGGGGTGTTCTGGAGCAACAACCATGTAGGTGGCTCCAAAGAGGGTGTCGGGGCGGGTGGTATATACCTCAAGGCTGTCATCCATCCCATCAATCTGGAAGACGACTGAGGCTCCCTCACTTCTTCCAATCCAGTTTTGCTGCATGAGCTTCACTGACTCGGGCCAGTTTACACTGTCCAGGTCAGCGAGCAGCCTGTCTGCATATTCAGTAATCTTGAGCACCCACTGGCGGATGCTTTTCCGTACAACCGTAGTTCCGCAACGTTCACACTTTCCGTCCTTCACTTCTTCATTAGCCAAGCCGGTCTTGCAGTTGTCACACCAGTTGATCGGGGTGTGGGACTCATAGGCCAGTCCTTGCTTGTAGAGCTGGAGGAAAATCCACTGCGTCCAGCGGTAGTATTCACTTGTATGGGTGGAGATT
Organism: Spirochaeta sp.; assembly: GCA_020054965.1. The sequence continues at coordinate 27,956 of JAIMZO010000002.1, forward strand.
TCCCGGTTCCAGTCGTAGCTGAAACCCAGGCGTTTGATCTGCTTTCGGAAGTTCTCGATGTTCTTCTCTGTGGTTACCTTGGGATGGGTGCCTGTCTTTATCGCATAGTTCTCAGCAGGCAGCCCGAATGAGTCGAATCCCATCGGATGCAGGACGTTGTAGCCGTTCATACGGAGGTAACGGCAGTAGATGTCGGTTGCGGTGTACCCCTCTGGGTGTCCCACGTGCAACCCTGCCCCGGATGGGTAGGGGAACATGTCCAAAACGTACACACGCTTATCTTCTGGTACGCTTTCGTCCTCGGTTACGGCAAAACTCTGGTTGTCTTCCCAGTATTTTTGCCATTTTGTCTCAATTTCACTGAAGGGATATTTGCTCATGGGAGCAATCATACCTTTGGAGTGCTGTTCAGTCAACGTATGAAAGCATTTCTCAGAGGGTTCCATCATCCACAGTGGGGGAAAATTCTACTGCTTCCATCCTGTTTCCCTTCATGGAGATGATTCTGAAGGTCCCGAGCTGTGACTGTACCACATCCCCCTGATTGGGTATGTTCCCGATCTGGTCAAGCAGGTATGCAGCAACCGTACTGGTTTTCTGCTTGCATGCATCGGTATCGAGGTCCAGTTCATCCACCAGTTGCTGGAACGGTGTATCTGCCATAACAAGGAACGTGCCCGGGTTTTTCTCCCTCTCCACGATACGGTCAGGATACCTCCGTTCATGCTCATCATAGAGCTCTCCAAACAGTTGCTCGGCTACATCCTCCATGGTGACCACACCGCTGAACCCACCATACTCATCCAGAACGATCGCTTGCTGGAGCTTGGCTTTCTTGAAGCGGAAAAAGACATCATCAAGATGCATTTGTTCTGGGACAAAAATTGGTTCGCGGATAATGGAAGAGATCGGGCGTCCCATCTGCTTTTTCAGTTGCGTGCGAAGAATGTCTCGAACCAGTACAATACCGATTATGTTCTCCGGGCTTCCATGAAAAACAGGGATACGACTGAATCCCGCTTTCACTATGGAGGGGAATGCATCACGGATGGTGAGCTCGTCACTGATGCAGAATACATTGGTCCTGTGGGTCATGATGGTTCTTACCTGGGTTTCACTGAAATGGATTGCCCGCTGCATGAGATCCGATTCATACCGGTCCACCAAACCGACATCCTCGGCTGCATCAACCATGTGCATCACCCCTTCAGTGGTGATGGTCGGTTCAGCGTGGGAGGCAAAGAGCCTGGTGATAATCGCAGAGAAATGCCTGAGCAACCAGACCACAGGAAACATGACCACCTCGAGGAAACGCAATGGATATGCCATGAAGACAGCAATTTTCATGTTATGGGTGAGCGCCAATTGCTTCGGCGTGATCTCGCCGAAAATAAGAATAACCAGGGTAAGCAAACCGGTAGCATACCCAACTGGCTGACTGGAAAAGAACTCGATGGAGAACGTGGTGACCAGGGACGATACCGTGATATTCACTACATTGTTTCCCACCAGGACGGTCGTGATGAGCTCTTCAGGCTTCTGGCTGAGTTTATACACCAATTTAGCTGCACGTTTCTTGCGGTTTTCCAGAATTTTTAGTTGCACAAAGGAGAGTGAGGTAAATGCCGTCTCTGTGGCAGAAAAGACTCCAGAGAGGATCAACAGGATGATGATGGCGGTTAGTTGTACGTGCATGTACACCTCCCAGCCACTGACAAACAAAACGGGTGTTCAATTGAGCACCCCATACTAGGTAACGGGTCTTCCATAATGGAATCAGTATAGCAACAGTTTCACCCACCAGACAAGTGGAATAGACCAGGAGGGAGGGAAAAAGGTTTCTCTAACCAGATGCCTTGGTTTATAGGGTGTAGATCATCTCGCTCTGGGTAAGGAGAAGGGAGAATCCCATGTGGGTCAATACACAACCAAGTACTCCACAATCGCTGGAGACATTCAGGATTCCCAGTGTTGGGGTTTCTATACAGTTTTTTGCTGTAATGATGGCCTTTTTGGCAAATCCTTGCCTTCTGTATTGTGGCTCTATATAGATTTGGGCTATTGAACCTTTAGTGGGATTGAAGCAAATAACCCCGTGTTTGACAGCGTCATGCACAATATCATAGGCGGTAAATCCCCCACGGCTGATACATGCATCGCTGTTCTGCCAGCTGGGATACTGATGTTCTCCTGTTTCTGCAACTGTACAGAGGACGTGCCATCCAGCATCTCTTTCTTGATTTGATAGCAAAGCAGGCTTCTGGTGATGGAAAATCCGTGACGCAGGTAAAGCGATTTTGCTCTTTCATTCGTATCGATGACTTCCAGCAAGAAGGAGGTGAAGCCACGTTGCTTGATATGGGCCAGCGTGGCATCGATCAATTGGTGGGCATATCCATTTCCTTGATAAGATG
>JAIMZO010000003.1 GCA_020054965.1 Spirochaeta sp.
GATATCTTCGCGAACACCAGGAAGTTGCTCATACTCACTGGAGATCAAGTGGGGAACACCATCTTCATTGAAGCTGGTGAACTTTACGGCAGTGACGGCATACCCCTGGATCGATGAGAGGAGTACCCTCCTAAGCGTGTTACCGACCGTGGTACCAAAGCCTCTCTCAAACGGATAGGCGATGAATTTCCCATAGTTCGGCTCAACTGCGCTATGTTCGAAGGTGATCCCCTTGGGCTTCTTAAAGCCCTTCAGAAGGTTTTTGCGTGCCATGGTTACTCCTTATCTGGAATACAACTCGACAACCAGCTGCTCGTTTATCTTTTCGAGCTCGGTGACTTCACTTCTTCTCGGAACTGCGATGAAAGTGCCTTTCATGGCATCTACATCGAGGTTCAGCCACTGGCTTACGCCACTTTTGGTGTATTCCTTGAGGTTTTCTTTAATAATCAACATCTTCTGACCACTCTTGCCTACGGAAACCTCATCACCTGGGCGAAGGCGGTAAGAAGGAATGGAAACACGCTTGCCATTCACGAAAACATGTCCGTGATTAACCAGCTGTGCAGCCTGGCTGCGGCTTGAAGCAAAGTGGAGTCTAAACACCACATTATCAAGCCTCTGTTCAAGAAGCATAATCAAGTTTTCACCAGTTTTGCCGGGAATTCTAGTTGCTTCATTAAATGTAAGCTTGAACTGCTTTTCAAGCATACAATAGGTTCTTTTCAGTTTCTGTTTCTCGCGCAACTGCAGACCGTAGTCAGTCGGCTTCTTTGAGCGCGCGCGGGGATCCTTACCAGGAAGCCCAGTGGCCTTGATGTCATTAAGCGGGCATTTGCCACTGTGGCATCGATCACCCTTGAGGAACAACTTGGTCCTCTCTGCTCTACAATACCTGCACTTAGGTCCAGTATATCTAGCCATGTATCTGCTCTCTCCTCATCAGACTCTTCTACTCTTGCGAGGTCTGCATCCATTGTGTGGGATGGGGGTGACATCACGAATGGAACGGACCTTAAGTCCGAGCACGCCCAACGTCCGGATGGCGCTCTCACGTCCAACACCGGGTCCCTTCACAAATACGTTCACTTCCTGCAATCCATTATCCATAGCAGCCTTGGCAGCCTTTTCGGCAGTGGTCTGTGCTGCATAGGGAGTGGACTTCTTAGCGCCACGGAAACCAAGTCCACCGGCACTAGCCCAAGATACCGCATTCCCGTTCAGATCGGTAACGGTAACAATGGTATTGTTAAAGGTCGCCTGGATATAGACATTGCCTTCATATACCGTTTTCTTGACTTTACGTTTAATAGTAGCCATGTGCTATCTGCTCCTTATTTCTTCTTGGACGCAACGGTCTTCTTCTTACCCTTGCGAGTACGGGCATTGGTTTTTGTCCGCTGTCCGTTAACGGGAAGACCCTTACGATGACGAAGGCCACGATAGCAACCGATGTCCATAAGGCGCTTGATGTTCAGAGCTACCTCTGTTCTCAGACGTCCTTCTACTTTGTACTCTTCCTCAATTACCTTACGCAATACTGCCAGATCATCACTGGAAAGGGTATTAATACTTGTATCGGGATCAATTTTTGTTTTTTCACATATCTCAACCGCCGAAAACCTACCAATCCCATAAATATAGGTTAAGGCGATTTTTACTGCCTTGTTCGGCAAATCTACACCTGCAATTCTCGCCATTCATGGCCTCCTGAATTTCTCTAATAGAGTGGAAGGCTTGCGCCGAACCCCGTTTATCTCTGTCTCTGCTTGTGCTTGGGGTTCTCACAAATAATACGGACCACCCCATTCCGTCTGACTACTTTGCACTTGTCACAAATCGGTTTGACACTTGCTCTTACTTTCATGTTCTAGCTCCTAGCCTAAATGTGTTTCGACTTCCTGCTCTTGCCGTCAACATTGAAACCATCGTAGTGGTGCATTTTCATAACTCCTTCAATCTGCCGCATGGTATCCAAGTCAACACCGACAAGAATCAGCAGTGACGTTCCACCGAAAAGCATTGCAACAGATGCAGGGAAGTTGAAGAACATCTGCACCAGCGTAGGAATCAAGGCAATGAAAGCCAAGAACAGGGAGCCAGGGAGAACAATGCGGTTAAGCACCTTAGTAAGGTACTCTTCTAGTTTCTCGGAACGTACGCCGGGAACTGAACCACCATTCTCACGAATCTGTTTGGCCATCTCCACCGGGTTCATTGAAACCTGGGTATAGAAGAAGGCAAACCCTATGATCAACAGGGCGTAGATAATCAGATAGGGGGCACCCTGTGGATTCAACCAATTAGCGAAGGCAGCAAGCCACCTCACCTCTTGTCCCAATGTAGTTGCGATCTGCAACGGGAAGGAAAGCAAGGCACTTGCAAAGATTACCGGGATAACACCTGATGGGTTGACCTTGATAGGGATGTACGTACTTTGTGCACCGTACATCTTACGGCCTACCACACGCTTGGCATAGTTCACGGGAATCTTTCTTACACCCTGCTCTTCATACACGACGAGAGCAACAACAACCAAGAACATTACAAAGACCACCAAGACTACGATTGGGTTCAGAACACCCGCGGAGATGCTCTGGAACAGAACCGATACGGCCTCGGGAAATCTTGCTACAATACCGGCGAAGATCAACAGACTGATACCGTTTCCGATGCCCCACTGGGTGATCTTGTTACCGATCCAAATCAGGAGCATGGAACCGGTCGTTACGGTAAGCATAGCTACCAATGTGAACGGAACGGTGCTCATTGTCATCACGCCGGGAATGGAGTTGGCGTAAATGGTTACTACATACGACTGAATCAGACAAACTACAATCGTACCATACCTGGTGTACTGCTGAATCTTCTTATGCCCGGATGGGTCCTGGGCCAGCTTCTTCAGTGAAGGGATAACCAACATCAACAGCTGCACAATAATCTGTGTGCTGATGTACGGCATGACACCCAACATAAACAGAGAAAAGTTGGAGAACGCACCACCCGAAAAGAAGTTCAGATACTCGGTTAGACCAATATTTGAATCTGAACTCTGGGATAGAAAAAACAGTTTCAGAACTTCCGGATCAATCCCAGGAATAGGAATCACTGCCCCGATCCTGCTGACAATCAGCAGGCTTAGGGTAATGAAAATCTTTTTCCGGAGATCCTTGATTCTATACATCTCAACTAAGGAGTTTGCCATAAAGCCCTTCTTTGTTATTTAATCTCGCCACCCGCAGCTGTAATCTTCTCGATTGCAGTAGCGGAAACCTTCAAACCGTCAATGATTACCTTCTTGGTGAGTTCTCCATTACACAGAACTTTCGCCTGTGTATTGTGCCCCTTGGCCAACCCAACGTCCTTCAGGGCGTCGAGGGTGACTACATCCCCATCTTCGAAGTTAGCAGAAATTACATCAAGGGAGACAACGGCATACTCTTTCTTAAATACGCTGTTGGAAAAACCTCTACGGGCAACACGGCGGTACAAAGGCATCTGCCCGCCTTCGAAGCCGAGACGAACACCACCGCCGGAACGGGAATTCTGTCCGTCATGACCCCTACCGCAGGAGCGACCCTTCGAGGACGCGCCACGTCCTACGATTGTCTTTTTCTTATTGGCACCTTTCGGCGCATGAATCTGTCCCATCTTACATCTCCTCGACTTTCACAAGGTGTGCTACTACACGGACCATCCCAAGCGTAGCGGGAGTAGCATCGTGTACAACCGAGCTGGAAATCTTGCCAAGTCCGAGAGCTTTCACCGTTCTGCGCTGCTTAGGCAGTGAACCGGAAAGTCCCCTGACAAGGGTAACCTTGATTTTCTTTGCGTCAGCCATCTCTTACCCCCACATCTCATTCAGGGACTTGCCCCGATTCTTTGCAACCACTTTGGCATCGAAAAGATTCTCGAAACCATCAAAGGCAGCCTTAACCGTATTGATTGCATTCTTGGAGCCAAGTGACTTGCCCTGGATATCAGAGATACCACAGACGTCACAAATAGCGCGGACTGCACCACCGGCAATAACACCCGTACCAGGTCTTGCAGGCTTCAAGAGCACGCTTGCACTCTTGTAGTTTCCCAAGATCTCGTGAGGAATGGTTGTCTTCTTCATCGGTACAACGATCATGCTTGACTTAGCACGATCGACAGCCTTTCTGATTGCCTCTGTAACGTCATTGGCCTTACCGAAACCATATCCAACCTTACCATTCTGGTCACCAACAACTACCAGTGCGGAGAAGGAGAACCTTCTACCACCCTTGACAACCTTGGCAACACGGTTCAGCTTGATCAGCTTCTCGACATACCCGTCGTTCTTATCCCTATCTCTATCTCTCGATCTATCCACAGTATCCCCCTAGAACTTTACGCCAACTTTGCGTGCGCCATCTGCGATGCTCTTGACAACCCCGTGGAACAGATAGCCGTTACGATCAAACACACAGGTGTCGATCTGCTTCTCGAGCATTCTCTTACCAATGGTTTCCCCGAGTTTTGCTGCATCTGCAACCGTGTTCTTCAAGCCCTTGAGCTCTTTTTCCATGGTGCTTGCAGCAACAAGGGTGTTACCAGCTACATCGTCGATGACCTGTACATACATGTGGGAATTGCTGCGAAACACGCTCATTCTCGGCTTACTTGCAGTACCGGAAATGTGCTTTCGAATATGATGCTTACGACGAGCAAGTTTCCTTCTTTTATCGATAACTCTATTCATCTTATCTACCTACCCACTATTTCTTAGCAGAAGCTGTCTTACCAGCCTTGCGCCTGATCACCTCGTCCTCATACCGAATTCCCTTACCCTTATATGGTTCAGGTTCTCGGAGGGAACGGATCTCTGCACAAGTCTGCCCGACGAGCTGCTTGTCGATACCGCTGATGGTAACCTTATTGGGGTTTTCCACGGTAGCCGTGATTCCCTGGGGAAGTACAACTTCAATCAATTCGGAGTACCCGAGGTTGAGGGTCAGGAGATTGGTCTTTAGGTCAGCACGGAAACCGACACCGTTGATCAGGAGAGTCTTGGAGAATCCCTTGGACACTCCAATAACCATGTTGTTAACCAACTGGCGGTAGAGGCCTTGGAAACTATTGCTTTCCTTGGACTTATCCTTGGGAACCACGCTAATTTCGGATTCCTTGATGTTGATCACAACCTCAGGACGGGTTGGACAGCTGAGCTTTCCTTTCGGACCTTCGACATTAATCAAACCACCGTTGATGGCAACTTTGACCCCTTGCGGTACTGTGATTGGCAATTTTCCAACTCTGGACATTTCTTTACCACCTTACCAAATAGAGCAGATCAGCTCGCCACCGACCTTGTTCTCTGTAGCCTTCTTCCCGGTGATGACACCCGAAGAAGTAGACACTACAACGACGCCATGTCCGTTGTACACACGGGGCATCTCACGATAGCCGGTGTAAACACGACGGCCAGGAGTGCTGATGCGTTGAATCCCATGGAGTACTGGACTCTGATTATCATCATACTTCAGGAAAACTCGGATATAGGAAATCCCATCCTTGGTCACCTTCTTGAAGTTCTTGATATATCCTTCATTCTTTAGAATCTTCACTATCTGAAGCTTCATCTTGGAAGTAGAAACATCTACTTTCTCATGCTTGGCCATGTTAGCATTTCTAACCTTAGTCAGCATATCAGCTACTGGATCACTTACAGCCATTTTTCTCTCCTACCAACTGGATTTGGTAACACCAGGAATCTGGCCTTCACTAGCCAATTTACGGAAACAGATCCTGCACATGTCGAATTGGCGCATATAGCCACGGGGTCTGCCGCAAATTCTGCAGCGATTGACGTGTCTGGTGCTGAACTTAGGCTCTCTCTTGGCCTTTACAATCATTGATTTCTTTGCCATATGTCTCTTACCCCTTATTTACTGAAGGGCATGCCAAGCTTAGCGAGCAGGGCGTAGCCTTCTTCATCGGTCTTTGCGGTCGTTACAATGGCGACATTCAAACCGCTGACGCGTTCGATCTTATCGAAGTCAATCTCAGGGAAAATAATCTGCTCGGTAATGCCGAGTGAGTAGTTCCCATGCCCATCAAAAGCATTGGGCTTGACACCTCTAAAGTCCTTAACGCGGGGAAGAGCGATGCTGATCAGCCTCTCCAGGAAGAACCACATGTTTTCACCACGTAAAGTCACCATCGCACCAATTTCATATCCTTCACGAACCTTGAAGTTTGCGATGGACTTTTTGGCCTTGGTTTTCAATACATGCTGACCGGTGATCTGCTCAAGCTCCTTGACAGCAGCATCGAGGAGCTTCTTATTGGTAATGGCTTCGCCGACACCGACACTGACAACAACCTTCTCAAGAGCGGGGATCTGCATTTTGGAGCTATAGCCAAAATCTTCAAACAGCGCAGGAGCTACTGTTTCCAGGTATTTTTTCTTAAGGTTTGGTATAAACTTTTCCATTAGATTACTTCCCCGGTTTTCTTGGCATAGCGGACTTTTTTGCCGCTTTCATCAAACTTGTATCCAATCCTTGTAGTTTCACCTTTTCCGGTGACGTAAGCTACATTTGAAACATGGATTGGTGCCTCAATTTCCACGATGCCACCCTTGTCCTGTTGGGTTTTCTTGCGCATGGTCTTTTTCACCATGTTGGCACCCTGGACAACGACTCTCTCTTTCTCACGGTCTACCTTCACGATCTTGCCTGACTTACCTTTGTCCTTACCAGCAATGATCATTACGGTGTCGTTCTTCTTAAGCTTCATGTATATACTCCTACAACACTTCCGGCGCGAGAGAAACAATCTTCATATACCCATCACGCAACTCTCTGGCTACGGGTCCGAAGATACGCTTACCGCGCGGGTTATTGTTGGCATCGATGATAACGCATGCGTTGTCATCGAACCTGATATAGGTACCGTCAGGTCTGCGGTATTCCTTCTTCGTTCGGACAATGACTGCCTTCATGACGTCACCTTTTTTGATGGCGCCGTTAGGCAATGCGGTCTTTACTGCCACGACAATAATGTCACCAACACCGGCAACATAGCGATGGCTTCCGCCAAGAACCTTGATGCACTGCACACGCTTTGCACCACTGTTATCCGCTACATTCAAATAGGTCTGCATCTGTACCATATCGTCTCTCTCCTATTAACGAGCACGCTCGACGATCTGCACGAGACGCCAGCACTTATCTTTACTGATGTGGCGGCATTCCAAAACACGTACGGTGTCGCCGATATTTGCCTCGTTCCTCTCATCATGTGCCTTCACCTTTTTGGTGGTAGTCACATACTTTTTGTACAGGGGATGCAGTCTTCTTGAGGAAACAGCAACGACAATCGTCTTATCCATCTTGTCACTGACCACCCGGCCGGTAAAACTTTTTTTATTAGCTTCCATCTGAATCGCTCTCCCTTACTTTGCCACGTTCCGAATTCCGAGTTCATACTCACGAATTCGCGTATTCACACGAGCGATGTTCCTCCTGACGGTACGAACAGCAAGTGGATTCTCAACATGTCCGAGCACTCTTCCCATACGAAGGTCGAAGTACTCCTTGTGAAGTTGCTCCTTCTTGGCTACCAGCTCGTCAAGGGTCAAATCTTTATATGAATTCTTCATACTCTTACTCCACTTCCCTTCTGGCGACAAACTTCGTCTTGATCGGAAGCTTGGAAGCTGCGAGCTCCAAAGCCTCACGAGCGAGCTCTTCAGGAACGCCACCCATTTCAAACATCACAGCGCCTGTCTTCACGACAGCGACCCAACCTTCGGGGTTCCCCTTACCGTTTCCCTGTCTGGTTTCAGCAGGTTTCTTGGTATAGGGCATGTCAGGGAAAATCCTGATCCATACCTTACCACCACGCTTAATGTGACGGGTCATGGCGATACGGGCTGCCTCGATCTGGCGATTGGTGATCCACTTCGGCTCAAGTGCGAGCAAACCGAATTCACCGAAAGCAATGGTAGTCCCGCGATGTGCAACACCATCAGTGGTGCCACGCTGTTTCTTTCTATGTTTAATTCTCTTTGGACTAAGCATGGCCTACTAACTCCTTGCCTCAGCACCTTCGCTCTTGGTCGGCTTTTTCACCAAACCACCGGCGTCGTTCTTGACTGCACGATCGTAGATCTCACCGTTGTACACCCACACCTTGACGCCAATGACACCAAAGGAGGTATTAGCTGTGGTGAATCCATAGTCGATGTCACTGCGCAGTGTGTGAAGGGGAATCCTTCCTTCCTTCATCCACTCCGAGCGTGCAATTTCTGCACCACCGATACGACCGGAGAGCCGGATCTTGACACCCTGAGCGCCATTCTGCATTGCTTTGGAAACAGCCATCTTCATTGAGCGGCGGAACGAACCACGGCTCACGAGCTGTCTAGCAACGTTTAAGGCAATCAGCTGGGCATCAGCCTCTGGCTTCTTGATTTCCTTGATCTTGATCTGCACCTTCTTGTCAGAAAGTTTCTGGAGACGTGCTCCAAGCTTCTCGACATTTGCACCCTTGCTACCAATGATGATACCAGGGCGGCTGGTGGTGATCACAATCGTAATGCGCTGGGGCTTACGGATGATTTCAACATCCGAAATCTCAGCACCCTGAACTTCAGGGCATTCAACCAAAGCTTTTCTCAGCTTCAGATCTTCATGCAGAGTGTCCGCATACTCCCTGGGGTCCACATACCATTTGGACTTCCAGGTCTTGTTGACTCCAAGACGGAGCCCAATAGGATTAACTTTCTGGCCCATTTACTTCCTCACGCTTGCTTTTTCGTCAACGACGACGGTAATGTGTGACATCCTCTTAAGCAGAATATCCCGTCTTCCATGGGATCTCGGCCATACTCTCTTGAGCCTTGGACCCTCGTTAACCTGCAACTCCTTGATCACAAGATTCTCTTCGTCGATCCTCTTGTTCTGATCAAGCGCATTTGCACAAGCGGATTGCAAAACTTTCAGGATCAGATTTGATCCCTTCTGAGGCATAGCCTCAAGAATTGCTACTGCTTCCACATACGACTTATTCCGAACAAGATTGGCGACCGGGCGAACCTTGGAAGGAGATACCATCAGAAATTTGGCAGTTGCTGAATAACCTTGTTTATCTTCCATCTTACTACCCATACCGCTTACCCAACCTTCTTGTCGGAAGCATGACCGCGGAAAATTCTGGTGGGAGAAAACTCACCGAGTTTATGTCCAACCAAGTTCTCCGTCACATATACTGGAATCCAGGTTTTCCCGTTATACACGGAGATCGTGAATCCCACCATTTCAGGGATGATCGTAGAACAGCGGGAATAAGTCTTGATCATCTGCTTCTGATTCGTCTTAAGAGACTCCTGAATCCTCTTATACAGTTTCTTTTCAATAAAAGGACCTTTTTTGATTGATCTAGCCACTTTCTACTCCTACTTCCGCTTCTTAACGATGAATGCACCGGAAGGTTTCTTCTTGGAACGGGTCTTTCCACCCTTTGCCGGCTTGCCCCATGGGGATACAGGGTTACGTCCTGCAGCAGTCTTACCTTCACCACCACCATGTGGGTGATCGATCGGGTTCATTGCTACACCACGTACCTTCGGCCGTCTTCCAAGGTGGCGACTTGCACCAGCCTTTCCGAGCGTGACGTTCATATGATCTTCGTTGCCAAGCTGCCCAAGGGTAGCATAGCACTCACCAAACACCATGCGCATTTCGCCTGAAGGCAGGCGGAGGGTGACATAGTCCCCTTCCTTTGCAACCAGGGTAGCTCCCAAACCAGCGCTGCGGACAAGCTGCCCACCACGACCGAGGGTCAACTCCACATTATGCACCATAAGGCCAAGAGGAACTTTCTTCAAAGGAAGAGCATTTCCTACCTGAATTGGGGCTTCTGGTCCACTGACAACAGTAGTTCCCACCTTGATACCCCTGGGAGCAATCATGTAGCGCTTCTCACCATCGGCATAAAATACCAATGCAATGTTCGCACTGCGGTTCGGATCGTATTCGATTGTCTTCACAACACCGGGAATCCCGTATTTGTCGCGTTTGAAATCAATTGTACGATATGCACGCTTATGGCCACCGCCTCTACGGCGAACACTGATGCGCCCGAAGGTATCCCGACCTGCCTTTTTGTTAAGACCACTGGTCAGCGACTTCTCAGGCTTGCTGGCAGTCAGCTCGCTGAAGACCAAAGATGTCTTCTGGCGAAGGCCGGGAGTATTGGGCTTGTATGATTTAAGTGCCATAATCCAACTTCTCCTTATACGCCTTCGATGGCCTGGATGGTATCACCCTTGGCCAGGGTTACGACAGCCTTCTTCCAGTTACCGGTGTTACCAAGGATGGAACCACCCTTACCACGGGAATACTTTGGCTTGCCCTTCACAATCATCACGTTACAAGCTGCAACCTCAACACCAAAGAGCTCTTTAACAGCTGCCATGATCTGATACTTGTTGCTGTCCATACGGACCTTGAACGTATACTTCTTTGTTTCGCCCTCGCGAGCAAGATTGGTCTTCTCACTCAGGACGGGTTCAATAATAACTTGGTCTGCTCTCATTTCCGGTCCCCTTATTTGTCGCCGTAGAATTCATTCAAATTCTTAGCAGCCCCTTCCAGAACCAGAAGCTTTCTCCCATACAACAACTCCTTAGCAGAAAGCCTGTTGTAAGAAAGAACACGCAGGTACGGAATGTTCCTTGCAGCACGGCGCACCATTGCATCGTCATCTTTCAGGATCAGAATGGTTCTGCTCTCATCCTCGACGAAGTTCTTAAGAATCTTATTCAGATCCCTGGTTTTGCCACTTTCGATGGAGAAATCCTCTACAACAACGAGACGATCCTCCTTGACTCCCATAGACAACAGGCTCTTCATTGCAAGCCTCTTCATCTTCTTGGGGAGGGTAATACTATAATCGCGCGGCTTGGGTCCAAAAATCGTCCCACCACCAACTCTGACAGGGCTTTTCTTGTCACCGGCACGTGCGTTACCAGTACCCTTCTGTTTGTATGGCTTATTATTGCTGTATCTGACCTCTGCGCGGGTCTTAGTACTTGCAGTACCAACACGGTGGTTTGCAAGCTCGCTGTTTACGGCATAATAAATGGTACCATCACTAACCTCTCTGTTGAACACTTCATCATTCAACACGAGGGTTCGGACCTCTTTGCCGTCGATTGAAAAGACTTTCGTTTCCATATATCTCGCCCCTACTTCTTGATCGCTTTCTTGACGATGACGACACTCTGGGCGGGGCCAGGGATAGCACCCTTAACCATAAGGACCTGCATCTCTTCATCGACACGGACTACCTTCAGGTTCTGGACCGTCGTCCTCTCATTACCCATGTGGCCAGCCATCCGGGTACCTTTGAATGTGCGGGAAGGGGTGGAAGACATTGACGTACCGCCGATGTCACGATGGAATTTGGAACCGTGGGTAGCACGACCGCCCTTAAAGCCATGTCGTTTCATACCGCCGGCAAAACCCTTACCTTTAGAAGTCCCGGTGACATCCACAAAGGAGATGTCCTTAAATATATCCACGCCCAACACCTCGCCGACTGCGACCTCACGGTCATAGTCACGGAATTCAATTACATGTTGCTTTGGTTCACATACTTCCTTGAACTGTCCAGCATATGGTTTGGTGATAGTACTTTTCTTTTTGTCAATCGAACCCAATACAGCAGCAGAATATCCATTCTTCTCCTCATTACGGTCCGCGACAACAACGTTGCCCTCTATTTTAATTACAGTCACGGGTGTGAGCCTGCCTTGCGCATCAAACACCTGTGTCATTCCAACTTTTTTGCCGATAAGCCCTAACATCTCTTACCTCAACTCTCTTACTGTTTAATCTCTACATCCACACCGGCAGGGAGCTCAAGCTTCATGAGGGCATCCATGACTTTTGATGTAGGATCCAAAATGTCAATCAACCTTTTGTGGGTTCTCATCTCAAATTGTTCACGAGACTTTTTGTTGACAAAGGGCGATCTCAGGACAGTGTACTTGTTGATACGGGTCGGGAGAGGTACAGGACCTGATACTGTAGCACCAGCCCTGACAACGGTATCTACGATAGCTTTTGAACTCTGTTCAACCAGCTCAATATCAAAACCTCTCAACCTAACTCGAATTCTCTCTTTAGCCATTATTCCTCCAAAAAACGGGTCTTGCCACCATCATCCGATGATAGCAAGACATTCGTTGGTAACGTTATTCAATAATCTCGGTAACCTGGCCGGAAGCAACGGTTCTACCACCTTCGCGGATAGCAAAGCGGAGTCCCTTGTCCATGGCAACAGGGTGAATGAGTTCAACATTGATGTCGGTATGATCCCCAGGCAGAACCATCTGCTTGCCTTCAGGCAGGTTTACCGTACCAGTGATATCAGTGGTGCGGAAATAGAACTGCGGGCGATAGCCGCTGAAGAATGGGGAGTGACGACCACCCTCGTCCTTGCTCAGAACGTATACAGTACCGGAGAACTTGGCGTGGGGATTGATGGACTTTGGCTTTGCCAAAACCTGGCCTCGAACAACGTCCTTCTTGTCAACACCACGAAGCAGTGCGCCGATGTTATCACCAGCCTGGCCTTCGTCGAGCAACTTATTGAACATCTCAATACCAGTAACAACAGTATCACGGGTATCGCGAATACCAACAATTGAAGCAGGTTCGTTTACCTTGATGACACCGCGCTCGATACGACCGGTAACAACAGTACCTCGGCCGGAGATGGAGAAGATATCCTCAATCGGCATCAAGAATGGCTGGTCAACAGCACGCTCCGGAAGCGGAATGAAGTTATCCATTGCATCAAGCAACTCGTCAAGGCACTTGGTCTGTTCAGGATCATCAGGATTGCTCATTGCATTGAAAGCAGAACCGCGAATGACAGGAGTATTAGCACCGTCGAAGCCATACTCATTGAGCAGGTCGCGCATTTCTTCTTCAACGAGGTCGATCAATTCAGGATCGTCAACCTGGTCAGTCTTGTTGATGAAAACGATCAAGCAGGGTACACCAACCTGACGTGCGAGCAGGATGTGCTCTTTGGTCTGTGCCATAGCACCGTCAGTTGCTGCAACGACGATGATGGCGCCGTCCATCTGTGCAGCACCGGTGATCATGTTCTTGATGTAGTCAGCGTGTCCCGGGCAGTCAACGTGTGCATAGTGTCTATTTGTAGACTGATACTCGACGTGTCTGGTGTTAATGGTAATACCACGCTCTTTTTCCTCAGGGGCGTTGTCGATTGAATCGTAAGCAAGTGCCTTATCGCCAAACAACTTAGCACAGTGCATGGTAATTGCTGCGGTAAGGGTAGTCTTACCATGGTCAACGTGACCGATGGTGCCTACGTTTACGTGTGGCTTCGTCCTCTGAAATTTCTCTTTTGCCATCATTTCCTCCTTGTGACATCCAATGTTAGTCACAAAAATAATTAATATGTGCTCATAAAGGCCCAAAGCCTTTACCATTTCGATTGAGACAAACTAATTACAGGGAAACAAAACATAAGAGGATTCCAGAGGTCGGCAGGCATGGAGGACCCATCCTGACGACATAGTATAAGTTTATAAAAAACTTGGTACTGCCTGAAACCACCTTATCATTGCTCCAGCAATAATCGGTTTGGCTCTACATACTGCCACATAGGCATACCTATGCGGACACCTTTAGCAATATACGGGAAAGCAGTTTTTATGTCAAGCGATTAGGAATAATTCTTTAAAGATAAAGAAAAACCGGCTCTTCACAATGGAAAAGCCGGCCTTTTTTGGTTTTTATTACCAACGATAATGACTGAAAGCCTTGTTGGCCTCTGCCATTCTGTGGGTATCTTCCTTCTTCTTGAAGGCAGAACCGGTATTCTGGTAGGCATCCAGAAGCTCAGCACCAAGTTTCTCCGCCATGCTGTGCCCATTACGGGAACGAGCAGCGGCGATAATCCAGCGCATTGCAAGGGCCTCACGGCGATTCTCACGAATCTCCACAGGAACCTGATAGGTTGCACCACCAACACGGCGGCTCTTGACCTCAACAACCGGCTTTACATTTTCCAAGGCCTTGAGGAAGACATCAAGCGGCTTTTCACCGGTCTTCTCACCAATGGTCAACAGGGCATTGTAAATGATCCTGGTGCTGAGGGACTTCTTTCCATCGTACATCATGCGACGGATGAACTTCTCAACAATGACACTCCCATATACGGGATCCGGCAACACTTCCCTGACGGGAGCAGTAGTTCTTCTAGACATATTCCAACTCCTCCCTTATCAAGCCTTAGGCTTCTTGGCGCCGTATTTGGAGCGGCTTCTCTTACGATCTGCAACACCAAGGGTATCCTTGGCACCACGAACAATGTGATACCGCACACCGGGAAGGTCCTTGACCCTTCCACCACGCAGGAGTACTACCGAGTGCTCCTGCAGGTTATGTCCGATACCGGGTATATAGGCGGTAACTTCAATACCATTGGAAAGACGCACACGTGCGACCTTTCTCAAAGCAGAGTTCGGCTTCTTCGGGGTCACGGTCATGACCCTGGTGCATACACCACGCTTCTGGGGACAACCTTCGAGGGCTGGGGACTTTGTCTTCTGGACAATGGTCTTTCTACCCTTTCTGATCAGCTGATTAATAGTAGGCATCTTATCGACACACTCCCTTTTCTTTCTTTGACCCACTGCTTCTCACAAACACAGGGATCTGCGCCACCCCTACGGGCAACACGTCATATGTAAAATCCGTACCCAGCATGGACACAGCGGTGTGGTTTTACACGGTCCGGCAAGGCTGCCTATACGCCAACAGGCGCATTGGTCAATCCTCGTCGGAATCGTCCACATCCACGGTATCACCCACGGATTTCATGTCTGCCAAATCTTCAACGTCAAATTCATCGTCTGCGATCATCTCTTGGTGTCGTGAAGCCTTTACTGCATCAACTCTCTGCTGCAGTTTCAGCAACTCCTCATCCTTGAGTTTAACATCGCGATAAATGCGCATACCTGTTCCCGCAGGAATCAGGTGACCAATGATGACGTTCTCTTTCAAACCACGCAACTCATCTTTACTACCAGCTATTGCTGCATTTGTCAAGACCTTGGTTGTCTCCTGGAAGGACGCTGCACTGATGAACGAGTCGATACTCAAGGACGCTCTTGTGATACCAAGCAACAGTGGCTGTGCAACAGCAGGCTCACCACCTTCAGCAATCACCCGGTCGTTCTCCTCGAAGAACCGATACTTATCCACCTGCTGGCCGTGGATCAAATTGGTATCACCAACATGGACCACCTCGACCTTGCGCAACATCTGCCTGACAATAACTCCCAAGTGTTTGTCGTTGATCTGTACACCCTGCATTCTATAGACTTCCTGGACCTCATCCACGAGGAAGGACTGCAACGCATTCTCTCCAAGGATATCGAGGATGTCATGGGGATCGACAGATCCGTCACACAAAGGCTCAGCAGCTTCGACAGAATCACCATCACGGACCAGGAGGTTTCTTCCCATCGGCACCATATGCTTGTATTCATTACCGAATGGGTCAGTTACCACGATGGTGCGCTTGCCCTTCACGATATTGCCAAAGCTAATCAAACCGGCAACCTGTGCGAGGATTGCAGCGTTCTTCGGCCGGCGAGCCTCGAACAACTCACCAACACGGGGAAGACCACCGGTAATATCCTTCGTTTTTGTACCTTCCTTAAGCAACTTGGCGAGAATCATACCCTTTTCAATCTTCACATTGTCCTGGGTCTGGATATAGGATCCACCAGGCAACAGGTAGACTGCAAGCACATCTCCCTTACCATGTTCCTCACTGGTAATCTCAATACGAGGTTGCAAGGACTCAAGGCTGTGCTCGGTAATCTTCTTCTCGATATTACCGGTTTCCTCATTCACCTCTTCAACCAACGTGGTTCCCAGCCTGATATCAACGAAGTGGGAGAAACCTCCCTCTTCAGCAATTACCGGTTCACTGAACGGGTCGAATGTCACGAGAGGAGTCTTTGGCTCCAAGTAGTCTCCACTCTTTACCAAAAGCTCTGAACCAGCCTTCACCACTTGCGTGGTGGAGTGCCCGATCAAATATACCTTGGAGTCGTAGATCCTGACGGTTCCGTTCTCTTCACTTGCAACCACTTCCCCGTCCTTTTCATAGAATGGAGTACCCTTGGCTACAATATGCCCATCCCCAACAAGAAGTTTGTCGTAGGAGGATGCATCCATGATGGTGTTCACACGGAAGTACTCGATGTGGCCCTTACGGGTGAATACCTCCATCTTGTCACTCTCACGGATAACCCTTGAACCAGTAATGGCGCCGATGATAACCGGATAGTTGAAGGTAAGCTTGCTCTCCTCGGAACTGGTGGAAGCAGTACCACCAACGTGGAACGTGCGCATGGTAAGCTGAGTACCCGGCTGACCAATCGATTGGGCAGCAATGATACCTACAGCCTCACCGATTACTACCGGCCTGTTCGTTGCAAGGTTACGCCCATAACACTTGCGGCATACACCATGCTTGGCTTCACAGGTGAGCACAGTCCTCAGAAGAACCTGTTCAATGCCAGCTTCCTCAATCTTTCGGGCAGTAATCTCGTCAATCTCCTCATTTGCATTGGCAATGACTTCACGGGTAAAGGGATGCAATACATCCTCAACAGGGCAGCGCCCTACAATGCGATCCGCGAGGTTCTCAACAATCTCATCACCGTCCTTGAGTGCTCCACGCCAGATACCATTGATGGTGTGACAGTCATCCTCGTTGACCACGACGTCCTGGCTGATATCAACCAGACGACGGGTAAGGTACCCTGCCTCAGCGGTCTTCAATGCGGTATCGGAAAGGCCCTTACGGGCACCATTGGTGGAGATGAAAAACTCAATGATCGACAACCCTTCCTTGAAGTTCGACTTGATGGGGAATTCGATAACATCACCACTTGGCTTTGCCATCAAACCACGCATACCACCGAGCTGCCTGATCTGGGTCTTTGATCCACGAGCACCTGAATCTGCCATGAGGAAGAGCGGGTTGAAGCCCTTCTGGCTGATCTTCAATTCCTTCATCAACTCATCGGTCAGCAAGTCATTGGTCTGTGTCCAAACCTCAATGACCCTGTTGTATCGTTCTTCCTGGGTAATATGTCCCTGACGATACTGATCAAGAATCTTCTGCTGCTCAAGATTGGCCTTGGTCATGAGCTCTGCCTTCCCAGCAGGAACAATCATGTCAGAAAGACCGATCGTAGCACCGAAGAAAGTTGCATATCGGTATCCTAGGTCCTTAATGGAATCAAGCATCTCAACAGCAATCGAGTTGTTATTCGCCTTCAGCGTATCACCAATGAGAGCCTTCAACTCCTTATCACCCATTGTCGCGTTCTGGAAAGGAACACCTTCCGGGAGTGCTGCATTGAACAATACCCTTCCTGGAGTTGTCTCCAAACGGGTACCATCCTCGAATCTAAAGCGGATCTTTGCATTGTAAGAGAGCAAGCCACTATCAATTGCCTGTTCCAATTCACCAATGCTGGTATAGTACTTGCCCTCTCCAGGTGCTCCACTCATCTCACGGGTCAGATAGTTGATACCCATGACCATATCCTGGGAAGGATAGACGATTGGCTTGCCATTTGCAGGGTCAAGAAGGTTTGTCACCGAGAGCATCAAGGTCCAGCATTCCAACTGGGCGGCATGAGTCAGTGGTACGTGCACAGCCATCTGGTCGCCGTCGAAGTCAGCATTGTAAGCATGACATACCAAGGGGTGCAACTTGATGGCTTTACCGTCAACCAATACAGGCTCAAAGGCCTGTATACCAAGACGGTGCAGCGTAGGTGCACGGTTGAGCAACACCGGGTGGTCCTTGACAACATCGTCAAGAATCGACCAGACAGCATCCGTCTCTTCCTCAACCAGGCTCTTTGCCTTCTTGATATTGTAGACAACACCATCCTGTACCAACTTCTTCATGATGAAAGGCTTGTACAGTTCAAGGGCCATCTTGGAAGGAAGACCACACTGATGCATTCTCAGCTCTGGGCCGACAACGATAACGGAACGACCCGAGTAGTCAACACGCTTTCCGAGCAGGTTCTGTCTAAAACGTCCCTGTTTTCCCTTAAGCATGTCTGAAAGACTCTTGAGCGGCCTGTTGCTTGCACCCTTGACCACTCTCTTTCTCTTGGAGTTGTCAAACAGCGCATCAACAGCCTCCTGCAACATACGCTTTTCATTGCGGATGATGATATCAGGAGCATTGAGCTTGACCAAACGGTCAAGACGATTGTTTCTGTTGATGACCCTACGATAAAGATCATTGAGGTCGCTGGTTGCAAATCTTCCGCCATCGAGCTGGACCATTGGTCTCAGATCGGGTGGAATAACTGGGATAACCGTAAGTATCATCCATTCAGGGCGGTTGCCACTGTCACGGAAGTTCTCACATACCTCAATTCGCTTGAGCAGGCGCTTGTCAGCCTTGTCGGCTTTCTGGCGCATCTGTTCACGCAGTTCACGGCTGAGCTCTTCAAGGTCAAGGTTCACAAGCAATTTGCGAACCGCCTCTGCACCCATACCTGCCTCAAATGAGTCACCATACTGCTCTCGGGCCTGCCAGAACTCCTCTTCACTGAGCAACTGCTTGGGCTTCAAGCTGGTATCCCCAGCATTGATGACCACATATTTCTCATAGTAGAGAACACTCTGCAGTGCATTACGGGAGATATCAAGCAACATGCTCATTCGGCTGGGAACTGAACGGTAGTACCAAATGTGTGATACCGGAGCTGCCAGGGAGATGTGTCCCATGCGCTCACGACGGACCTTGGTGTTGGTTACCTCAACACCACAACGGTCACAAATAACACCCTTGTATCGAATCGATTTAAACTTTCCGCAGTAGCACTCCCACTCCTTGGTGGTACCAAAGATTTTCTCACAGAACAGGCCATCGCGCTCTGGGCGCAAGGTCCGGTAATTGATCGTCTCCGGCTTCTTCACTTCACCATAAGACCAATCTCTGATCTGTTCTGGTGAAGCCAGTTTTATCATGATGCTATCGAAATCCTGAATTTCCTTCATCTGTATTTCTCCTGGTTAGTTGAGGGAGCCTTTCGACTGCTTGGCGATCAACTCTTCATCACGTTCGGTAAGGGGCACCTGCTGACCCTTGGAGTCATACACCGACATATCCAGAGCCAAGCCACGGATCTCCTGAACCAATACATTGAATGCCTCAGGCATTCCCGCAGTAGAGGCTGGTTCACCCTTGACAATACTCTCATAAATCTTCACACGACCGTTCATGTCATCACTCTTGATGGTCAAGAGTTCCTGGAGAGTATTTGCAGCTCCGTACGCCTCAAGCGCCCAGACTTCCATTTCTCCAAGTCGCTGACCACCAAACTGAGCCTTACCACCAAGTGGCTGCTGGGTTACCAGCGAATAAGGTCCTGTGGAACGGGCATGCATCTTATCATCAACCAAGTGGTGCAATTTCAGGTAATAGATGTAACCGCAGAATACCGGATTGACGAACGGTACACCAGTCTGTCCATCATAGAGCTTGACCTTGGAGTTCTCAGGAAGACCTGCTTCACGCATCTTCTCCTCAATCTGTTCCATGGTGGCACTCTGGAAAACCGGAGTGGAATACCATTCACCAAGCTTGACAGCTGCCCAACCGAGCTGGGTCTCCATCAACTGACCGATATTCATTCGGGACGGAACACCAAGCGGGTTCAGACAAACATCAAGCGGAGTACCATCCTCCATGAACGGCATATCCTCTTCAGGAAGGATCCGGCTGACAACACCCTTGTTTCCATGCCGACCAGCCATCTTATCACCCTGTCGAAGCTTACGCTTGGTGGCAATAAGAACCTTTACGGTCTCCTCAACTCCTGGGGGAAGCTCATCATTATTGCTGCGCTTCAAACGCTGGATATCAATGACTGTCCCTTCTGTACCATGGGGTACCTTCAAGGAAGTATCACGAACTTCTTTGGCCTTCTCACCAAAGATTGAGTTGAGCAACTTGAATTCAGGGGTTGTATCACTCTCACTCTTCGGGGTTACCTTGCCTACCAGGATTGATCCAGGACGAACCATGGTCCCAATGCGAACGATACCATCCTCATCAAGCTGCTCAAGCATCTTTTCACTGGTGTTTGGAATATCACGGGTCAATTTTTCGGGACCAAGCTTGGTCTCACGAATATCCGTGGTGAACTCCTTGATATGCACACTGGTAAAGATGTCATCCTTGACAACACGCTCACTGATCAGGACTGCATCCTCATAGTTGTATCCATGCCAAGGCACGAACCCAACGAGAATATTCCTACCAAGAGCAAGCTCCCCTTCCTGCGTTGCAGGACCGTCAGCAAGGACTGCTCCGGCTTCAACATGCTGCCCAAAGGATACAATCGGTTTCTGGTTGAAACAAGTATCTTGGTTGGTTCTCTGGAACTTCTGGATTGGGTAAACATCAACCTCACCCTCAATCTCAGCATCATCCACACTGACCACAACTTTCTCAGCACTGACATAGGCAATGGTTCCTGCTCGTTTTGCCTTGACCAGAACGCCACTATCATAGGCAGCCTTGCCTTCCATGCCAGTTCCAACTCTTGGTGTTTCAGGAAAGACCAGGGGTACAGCCTGGCGTTGCATGTTCGATCCCATCAGTGCACGGTTCGCGTCATCGTGCTCAAGGAATGGGATCAAGGACGCTGCAACACTGAGTACCTGCTTGGGAGAAACGTCAATGTACTTGATATCGGTTGCCGGCTTTGTGGAATAATCCCCACTACGGCGAACCGGAATTTCCTTGTCGATGAAGTTGCCATCCTCATCGACCTTGGCGTTCGCCTGGGCAATGAAGAACTTCTCCTCATCATTTGCATCAAGATAGCGGTACTGCTTGGACACGACCCCATTGACTACCTTCCGGTATGGAGATTCCAAGAAGCCATGCTGATTGATGCGGGTATAGTTTGCCAATGAGACAATAAGACCGATATTTGGTCCTTCAGGAGTCTCAATAGGACAAATTCTTCCATAATGGGTGTAGTGAACGTCACGTACCTCAAATCCAGCACGGTCACGGCTCAAACCCCCTGGTCCCAATGCATTGAGCCTTCGCTTATGGGTGAGCTCTGCAAGCGGATTAACCTGGTCCATGAACTGGGAGAGCTGGCTACTACCGAAAAACTCCTTGATGGCCGCAATAATCGGCTTGATGGAGATAAGGTCCTGTGGTTTTACAGAACCTGACTCAAGGTTCATGCGCTCCTTTGCGATACGCTCCATACGGGCAAACGCACTCTTGAGTGCATTCTGCAGAAGCTCTCCAACGGAACGAACACGACGATTGCCAAGGTGGTCAATGTCATCGACATTTTCCTCACGGATGAACACCTTGATCAAGAATCCCATCGTATTGACGATATCCTGTGGAGTAAGGACGGTCAGATCGGTGGAAGCCATTTCTTCTTCCTCTTCACTGCCAGTTCCGAACTTCTTGTTGAACTTATATCGACCTACAGACCCAAGGTCATAGCGACGGCTTGAGAAGAACATATCCGGAAGGTCACGCTCTGCACGCTCAATGGCTATCATTTCCCCAGGCATCAAGACTGAGAAAATGGGAGAAAGTACGTCTTCCTTGGTCGGCTCATCATAGCCTTCTCGGGTGTATTTGGCATCCTCGATCTCAAAACAGTTGAGAATCATATCACTGTGCAGTGTACCCTCTCCACGGAGATTCACCAACTCTACAGAAGGTACCTTCAACTCCAGCAGTTCATCAATCTCGTGGGCATGCAGCATATCACCAGCTCGGAGCACTTTCTTGGATACTCCATCAACCATTGCATATACGTCCTTGAAAAGATAACGATTCTCCAAGCTGGACTTGAAATCACCATCATCCACCAGGTCAACCATTTCACCTGTATAGAAGTGCTCCAGAATTTTCTCACGAGAATCCAACCCGATTGCACGCAGGAAGAGCGTACCGAGGATACGCTTCTTACGATCAATCTTGGTATAGATGAGATGCTTCTTATCATCAATCTCAAACTCCAACCAGGAACCCCTATAAGGAATAATCCTGGAAGAGTAGACATCTTTTTCATTGGAAAAAATAACACCGGGAGAACGGTGGATCTGACTGACCACAACGCGCTCTGCTCCGTTGATAATAAATGTGCCACGATCGGTCATCAGCGGGATATCCCCAAAGAAGATTTCCTTCTCTCTCATCTCTCCATTGGAGAATTCGAGGCTGATCGTGACTTTGATGGGTACGCTGTAGGATCGACCCTTCTTCTTGCACTCCATTTGGGAGAACTTGATGTTGTCATAGTCGATTGTATACCCTTTGTAAGCGAGACGCATCTCGCCATTGGGACTATCAATGGGGAATGTTGACTGGAACACTTCCTCCAGCCCGTACGACGGATCGGGCGCCAGTCCTTTCAGACAGCGATCCAGCTGTAAGAACCTCTCGTAGGAATCGAGCTGGACTCCAATCAAGTTGGGAAGTTCACAGACTTCATGTAGTTCAGAACCGATGTACGTGCGTGTTATGGATTTGCCGTTGGCAACCATCATGTACCCTCCAAAGTCAAAAGAAAAACAGACATAATCCCTTGCATAACAAGGAAAACAAAGACACAGTTGGCCACCGGTGTCTATCCGGTGGCTTGGTGAACCGGGCTAACGCCCTCTTTCAAAGAACAAGAGCTGGAAACCAGGGGTTGCCTGGCTCCCCAAGCTCAGATTAGTCAACGGGCTTGATTTCAACAGTACAACCGGTAGCCTCAAGCTTCTCCTTGAGTGCCTCTGCGTCTGCCTTGCTGACAGCTTCCTTGACAACCTTATCGCCAGCCTCAACAAGTTCCTTTGCTTCCTTCAGGCCGAGGCCGGTGATAGCACGGACTTCCTTGATGGCAGCAATCTTCTTGGAAGGATCTGCAGCCTTGAGGACGACGTTGAATTCGGTCGGCTCTTCAACTGCTTCAGCAACAGCTGCAGGACCAGCAGCAACAGCAGCAGCTGCAGCCTGGACGCCGAACTTCTCTTCCATCATCTTGATGAGGTCAGCGACCTCCATGACGGACATACTTGCAATTGATTCCAAAATCTCTTCTTTAGTAGCCATATTATCTTCTCCTTATACAGTTTTCTATCTACACAGTCATAGCAGGTTACCTGTGAAGACTAAGACTGCGTCTAGTTCTCTTCGCTGGCAGACTCTACTGAGCCACCATTGTTCTCTACATAGGCAAGCAAGGTTGCTGCCAGCTTCTGCACGGGAGCCTTCATGGTTCCCATCAAGGATGCAATCAGTTCCAATTTGGTGGGGAGCTTGCTGAAAGCCTCAATCTGTTCGGCGTTGTAGAATTCGCCATCAAGGAGAGCACCTTTCACTTCAATGGAAGCACCCTCTTTCTTGATTGCAAACAAATCCTTGGCAACCACATTGGCCTCGTCACCTTTCACCAAAGCGATGGCGGTGGGTCCAATCAGCTGATCATCAGCAGTTCTATCCAAATCGGTGAGTGCAAGCTTTGCAAACCGGTTCTTAACAACACGGAATGCTGCATCCTTCTCCATAAGAGTTCTACGAAGCTTGGTGATCTGCTCAACAGTCATCCCACGGTAATCGGTGAAGATATACCCGGTGTACTGGCTGAACTCATCCTTCAAAGCCTTAACGGCCTCTTCCTTCGCAGGGGTGATACGAGTTTTATGATCCATACTATGCTTCTCCTCTTACACCGTGGCCGACATATCCTTCACATTGACCCGGACTCCCGGACCCATGGTGGAGGAAAGTGCGATACTGACCACGAAGTCAGCCTTTGCGTCAGATGGCTTCTTACGGACGATTTCCTTGACAACAGATTTGGCGTTTTCACTCACCAAAGCTGGATCCATGGAGACCTTACCGATGGGAAGGTGGACAACATTGGTCTTGTCAGAACGGAACTCGACACGACCCTGGGAAAGCTCTGCAAGAGCACCCTTGATGTCGAACGTTACAGTCTGGGTCTTGGGGTTCGGCATCAAGCCTCGACGACCAAGAACCGGACCAAGACGACCTACATCCTTCATCATGTCTGGAGTGGCGACTGCCACATCGAAATCCATCCAACCACCACGAATCTTGTCGATCAGGTCATTGTCGCCAACATAGGCTGCGCCAGCTTCACGAGCTTCTTCTGCCTTCTCACCCTTGGCAAATACAAGGATACGCTTCTTGGCGGCAAACTGATTGGGAAGGACTACCGTGTCACGAACACTCTGGCTTTTCTTGAGGGTCAGCTTAACAGAGATCTCAACAGTCTCATCAAATGAAGCGAATGCAAGCTCCTTTACCAAAGCTGCTGCCTCATCGAATGTATAGAGCTTCTCACGGTCAACTTTCTTAATTGCTTCTCGATACTTCTTTCCGTGTTTCATTCTATTGCTCCACCTCTACACCCATACTGCGGGCTGTTCCAGCAACAATTCTCTTTGCAGCCTCGATGTCATTTGCATTGAGGTCCTTCAATTTGGTTGTTGCAATTTCAGTCAGCTGATCCTGTGAGAGCTTGCCAACCTTCACCTTGTTGGGACTGCCACTACCACTACTCAAGCCAAGAGCTTTCTTGATGAGTACGGCAGCAGGAGGAGTCTTCAGGATGAACGTGAAGCTCTTGTCGGCATAAACAGTGATGATAACGGGAAGAATGAGCCCAGGTTCATAGTTCTTTGTCTTGTCATTGAACTCCTGGACAAACTTAGGGGCACTGACACCATGAGGACCAAGCGCGGGCCCGATTGGGGGTGCCGGTGTAGCCTTCTGGGCAGGGCACTGCAACTTAATAATTGCAGACACCTTTTTCTTTGCCATGTTTCTCTCCTTACGCAATAAATCCAACCTATGGATTGGATTGTGCGCTGGTATTAACGCCTGTCATACGAGCAGGCTCCCACCTCATCTCACAATGAGGGAGTAATCACAAACAATTGGACTCGGTTGTAAAAGAACAGAAAAATCTCGTGCAGCAATCCAGTCCAAAGACTACTGCAGAATCTTTTCTACTTGGAGGAAATCCACCTCAACCGGAGTGGAGCGTCCAAAAATTCCGACGCTGACCCGCATACGGGCCTTTTCCAAATTAACTTCCTCAATAACCCCGGTGAAGGAATCGAAAGGACCGTCAATAATGCGTACTTGCTCTCCAATGGAGAAGGTCTGCTTGGGTTTGAACACTTTCTCAGCAGGAAGATCACCTGTTTTCTGGAAGAGGTTCTTCACTTCTGCTGCTGATAATGGCTGCGGCTTAACGCTGTCACTCGGGCTCACAAACCCAGTAACACCCTGTATACGCTTGATGTGAGAACACCAGGTCTTCCAACTTGTATCGGGTAGGTCTAGCTCAACCAGGATATAGCCGGGAAGAATCTTACGCTTCACCTCACGTCTTACCCCTTCCTTCACCTCCACAACGGTTTCGAAAGGAACTTTGACATCAGTACAAACAAGCGCAAAGTCCATATCGGTTTCGCGCATCTTGTTGATGATTCGCTCAATCTTCTGTTCGTACCCAGAATAGGTGTGTACTACGTACCAGCCTTTAGCCATGACTCCGCCTTACAGAATAAACAATATACCTTTAAGTAGGAGGAAGTCCACCAACCCAAGGAATATTGCAACGATGGCTGTAGATACAAGTACGACCTTTGTGGAAGAAATGACAGCTTCATGGGAGGGCCAGACAACCTTTTTCAGTTCCTGGGAAGACTCCTTGAAATACTTAAATAGCTTCTTCATTGAAGGGCTCCTTGGGAGAAATGATCAAGAAGCTAACAGGCCAAGAAGGATTCGAACCCTCAACATCCGGTTTTGGAGACCAGCGCTCTACCAGTTGGAGCTATTGGCCTATTTGCTTCTCGATCGAAACAACCTTATTTAATTTTTGCCTCTCGGTGCAAGGTGTGCTTGCGCTCGAAGGGACAATACTTCATCAACTCAAGCTTACCCTGAGTATTTCTCCGATTTTTCTCGGTAGTATAATTTTTCTGCTTACATTCGGTGCACTGAAGAGCAATTTTCTCAACAGGACCTTTTTTCTTTGAATCAGCCATTACGTGCTCCTCGGTGAGTTCTCACCTCAATTCCACTCCCCAATGGAAGGGGATAAAAAAAGAGCCCTCGAACGGATTTGAACCGTTGACCCCCACCTTACCATGGTGGTGCTCTACCGACTGAGCTACAAGGGCGTCGGTCA